>NZ_CP039641.1 GCF_004923295.1 Azospirillum sp. TSH100 | reverse complement strand
ATCGCGGCGTCCCGCAGGCCCTTCATGCCGCCCCTGCTGGTGGCGGCGCTGGTCATTGCCTTGACGGCGTCCCGGCCGGGACCGCGGGGTGTCGCGGTACAGCTCGGCCCGGACGTTGTCGACGTCCAGCTGCCACCCGACCAGGCCCAGCACGTTGGCCAGCTGGACCAGGCTGCGCAGGGCGGACAGGCGGCGGTTGATCGTCGCCGGCGCCAGCTTGCGCGTGACCATGTGCGCCCGGTAGGCCAGGGCCAGCCCGTTGGCGTCGCCGTGTGCCGTTGCGATCAGGCGACGCGCCGCCTCCTCCGGATCGGCGACCCCGACGAAGGCGGCGAAGTCCTGGACATCCCGCTGGTACGCGGCCTGGGTGCGCGGCGACCGCCCTGCCAGGAACGCATCGAGGAGGCGCTCCTGGATGCGCGTCAGCGGCAGGGCGGCCGAGGAGGGCGGATCGTTCCCGGCCGGCTGTATCGTCAGGTCGCCCATGGCCGCCTCACAATTCCGGCAATGGTTGCCGCTTTTCTCGCTTGCATCCGGCAATGGTTGCCGGTAATGTCCCTCTTGTCACCGGCAATGGTTGCCGGTTTACCACTGAAAGGGATCACCCATGAGCCAGCCCACCAACATCGCCGCCGCCGCCGCCGTCGGCGACAGCCTGCGGAAGGACCTCGCCGAGATCACCACCCTGCTGACCGAGGCCGAGATCGAACTGACCGCCGGCAACGTCAACGGGGCGGTCGGCGCGGCCGCCGCAGCGGAGACCGCGGTCGCCCGGGTCACCGCCCTGTACCCCGCCCTCATGGTCCTGCTGCGCCAGCAGCGGCCCTGATCGGCCCGGGCCGGCGCCCCAGCGCCGGCCCAGACCACGCTGGGATTGCCACCGCAGCGGGTGCCCCCTACGATCCCGCGTCACCACCGGGGACCGCCATGGACACGCGCACCATCACCACCCTGCTCGCCGCCACCGGCCGACGGCTGATCGTCGGCTGGTCCGATGGCACCGAGCACGATCTCGATCTGTCTGCCCGCGCCGAGGCGCCGGCGGACGATTCCGCGTTCGCCCAGGCCGAGGCCGGCCCGGACGGGGTCCGCTGGCCCGCCGGCGGGCTGATCGCCGCGGCCGAGCTGTGGGAGCTGGGGCTGGCCCAGGCCGCCGATCGGCTGATCGGCTGGCGGACCGGCCACCGCCTGACCCAGCCCGCGGCCTGCGCCATCCTTGGCGTGGCCGAGCGCATGTTGCGCAACTACGAAAAGCGGGCCTATCCGATCCCGAAAGCCATCCTGCTGGCGCTGGATGGGTATGATGCCCGTCTCGGGCTGCCGGTCAGGCCGGCGCCAGAGCGGCCAGGCACTCCGGGACGTTCGTGATCACCAGCTCGCCGGCTTTGGCGGCGTTCTTGCCGCCGACGGTGTAAGTCGTCTCCACCGGGGCGAAGGCGAAGCGGCCGAAGGTCTCGCGGACCCCGGGCGTGTCGTTGAGCGTCATGACGAAGCGCCCCTTCAACTCGCCCAGCAGCGCCGCCAGCACCTCGAAGTCCGGCCGGCCGAACAGGTTCTTGCCGTAATCCCCCTCGCAATCCCAATAGGGCGGATCGAGGAAGAACAGGGTGCCTTCCCGGTCATAGCGTGGGATGAAGCTGGCGTAGGACAGGCACTCGATCACCACCCCGGACAGGCGCTCATGCACCGCATCCAGGATCGGTCCGAGGCGCTGCATGTCGAAGCGGGCCGGCGCGGTGACGTCGACACCGAAGGTCCGACTGGCCACCTTGCCGCCGAAGGTCAGCTTCTGCAGGTACAGGAAGCGGGCGGCGCGCTCGATGTCTGTCAGCGTGTCCGGGTCCACGTCCACCAGCCGCTCGTACTCGGCCCGGCTGGTGATGCCGAACCGCATGTGGTCGAGCAGGAACTGGTAGTGCCGCTGCAGGATCCGGAACAGGGTGGCCACGTCGCGGCTGTAGTCGTTGATCACCTCGGCCGGCGCCGCCTGGTCGCGGCGGAAGAAGATGCCGCCCATGCCGACGAACGGCTCCGCATAGGTGCGGTGGGGGATTTTCTGCAGCAGCGGCACCAGCCGCCGGGCGAGGTTGCGCTTGCCCCCGATGTAGCCGGCGACCGGCGACACCGGGCGGACCGGGCGGAAATTCGTGTCCATGCTCGCTCCCTGGATCGCCCGGGCCAGAAATGAGGATGCCCGCCGCGGCTGGGGAGCCGGGCGGGCATCGCTGCGGGCGCAATACGTCCCGCTCACTGTGTCAAGGGGATTGGTCCTAAGTCAAGGATTTTGGTCCCACGGCGCACCAGGGATGCTGAAAGGTCTCAGGATATGGTCGCGCAGCTCCAGGCGGGTCAGGCGGACATACAGGGTCAGCACACCATCACGCCACAGACTGTAGAGGTGGTTGATTTCCGCCACCTCGGCCTCGCTCAACCGCGGCTCCAGCGGGCACCACTTCACCAGAAGCCAGCGTTGCCCATCACCGCCAACGCGGAAGCTGAAGCCCTTTTCCTCCTCCGGCAGCCTTTTGCGGCCGTCGGGCAGGAAGAGCGACCGGCCGGTCCGGTGGTACAGGGCGGCGATGTCCGAGCGCCGCGGTGTCTGCTCCCACTCCGCACAGGTCAGGTGCCGATAGCGGCCCGGGGCGTCCGACGGCCGCTTGGCCGCCACCATGGGCTGGCGCAGGGACGCCCATTCCGGCCGGCCGCCGAGGCGGGCATGCCGGGCGACCAGCCGCCGCTGGGCCGCCGGCAGGCGCTCCAGGGCCTCGCCCACCCGCTCGGCATCCGGGTGGAGGCGGGGCGGGATGCCGCGGATCGCGCCACCGCCATCGATGTCGGCGCCGATGTCGTTGCGATCGAGGATGGTGGCCACGCCGTCGGCCGAACGGCCTTCGGCAATGACGCCGATATGCCGCCCGTGCTGCAGCGCCAGGCTGGCCGAGCGTTCCATCGGATGGAGCGCGATGTCGGTGCGGTCGCAGCATTGCCGCTGCACCGCCCAGACAAGAAGGGCCTCGATGTCGATGACGGTGCGGTGGTCGACCGCGGCGGCAGGCAGCGCTCCCATGATGTCAGCGCGGCGAGCTGGCGGGCGCAGGCCCGTTGAGGGCGGGGCCGAACAGCGTCCCGATGCCGGCGACCAGCGTGTCGATCGCCGCGCCGGGCACCAGGGCGGGATCGAGGCGATGGCAGTGCTGGATGTAGCGGGCCTTGGCCGCCAGATCGGCCGGCGAGTGGATCACGCCGGCAGACAGCATCGCTTCCAGGCCGCCCAGGTCCCGGTCGGCCGCCTCGTTGTCGGCAGCGGCCGCACTGGCCGCCAGATAGGCGGTCAGCACGGGCTCGAGCGGACGGTGGACGGGTGGGGCGGACATGACGGAATCCCGGTGATGGTCTCCGGGACTGTAGCGGCGGCTGCCGGTCGGGTCAGCGGGGCTGTGCGTGCGAAAGGGCTAGGGCACCAATTTAGTGGTTAATCCTTTCAGATGGTCCGCCAAGTCGGCCCGTAGAGCCTCCGGATCGTCCGCCTGGTCGAGCGCTCGGGCAATCAGGCGCTTCAGAAAGGCCGGCGTCGGCCGGTCGAGCGCCTGCCGGGCCACCTCCCCCAGCGCCTGGGCATTGGCCTGCCGCTCCCGGTAAGCCGCCTGCCGGTCCGCCTGGTCGAGATGGACCGCCGGACGGCCGCGGCGCTTCTTCACCGGATCAGCCACCCTGCCCTCCCTGATTTTCGTCACGTAACGATAATGCCGAACCGGGCGGGCCGCAGGCAACGTCCCTGTCGGTGGCAGCCAGGAAGGCCCGGCAGCGCTCCCGCTCCGCCCGGACCCATTCGGGATAGCCGTGCGTCCCGCGCGTCGGCGGTTCCGACGGCTCGATGTGAGCGCCCTTGCGCCGGCAGGCCTCGCACTTGGACCGGCGGGCCAGCTGCATCAGGCTGACGCCGGCGTCTACCTTGGTCAGCAGGGTTTCGAGGTGGAGCCAGTTCCAGTGGGTGCAGTGGACGCACCAGACCCGCAGATGCGTCACGCCCGTGCGCCGATACCAGTCCAATGTCCCATGGCCGTAGATCGTGGTGCCGATGGCGATCGGCGCATGCGGTGGCAGCTCCTCGGTCATGACTGGTCGCCTCCCTCCAGGTCAGTGCCGGCCTCCCAGAGGCCGCGCACCCGGGTGCCGGTCGGCCGCCGGCGGGCCTCCCGCCCGGCCAGTCCGGCCGCCTCCTCGATGGTCAGCGCCCGCAGGCTGACCCGCTCGCGCCCGGCCGGCCCGTCGAGCTGGGCGAGATACTCCACCTTGCGGGCCTCGATCTCGCGCGCCGCGGCCTCGCGCTGGGTGAAGAAGGCCTCCCCCCGCTGCGCCGCAGCCCGGTCCTCTTCGGCCACCCGGGCCAGCAGCGCGGCGCCGGCCTCGGACAACACCCACCCGGCCCCGCCGCGCGGGCCGGGCGCCGGCACGGCCCAGCCATGCGCCACGTACCCCCACATCTTCCCGGCCACGATCTCCTTTGTCCTGGGCGTGCGCTGATCGCGCGCCGGCAGCTTGGCGGCGATGTCGGCGGCGGACTGCCGCTCGCCGGCGGCACCGAACCAGTAGGCCAGGGAGGTGGCCAGCTTGCGCCGCTCCCGGGTCAGCCGGCGGGGCATCAGGTCGCCCGATCCGGCCAGGGCCAGGGGCCTTCGTAGCGCACCGTCTCCTCGTCCTGGGCGCCGCCGATATGGATCACCTCGAGGCGCAGGCCAGCGGCGATCGGGCGGGCGGCGGCGAGGGCGTGGGCGCGCTCGGCGGTGGGCGCCTGCACCCGCATCGCGATGGTCGGGATCGTGGCGCCGGCCGGGATGCCCCGGATGCCGTACATCTCCATCAGTGTCTCCCCTTTCTCACGACGGCTTTCCCGACTTGCCGCGTCTGGGCGGCAGGCGGCAGGCGGGCGGCGGCGCGCAGCGCGTCGACGCGGGCAGCCAGCTGCTCGATCTCCTCGATCAGCCCTTCGGTGCGCGCCGGCTCCTCCGACAGGTCCAGCTTGGCCAGCTCGTCCAGCCGGTCATGGAAGGGCACCAGATCGCGCCGCACCTCGCGGATGCGGTGGGCGATGTCGTCGGGCGGCCGCACCACCCACAGCTTGCCGATCGGCGTCTCGATCAGCCGCCAGCCGTGATCGGCGCGCGGGGCGAAGGGCTGGGCGGCGGCCACCCGGGCGGCGCCGCCTTCGACGGCGGCCCGGCCGAGGAAGTGGCCATCGTGATAGACGGGGTGCGTCCCGCGCGGCATCTCGGCCTTGCCCGGCCGGCGCCAGGGCGCCCAGGGGGTGCCTTCGCACTCCACCAGCACGAAGCCCGAGCGCGTCTCGCCGGCGCGGAACATCGACCGTTTCGCGGGGTCGAGGTGGGCCGCCACCAGGCGCAGCCGGGCGTGCCCGCTGACGTCGCTGACCAGCCGCTCCATCACCTCCGGTTCATGGGCGACCCCGCGACGCTGGGTGGTGTGCAGCGGCAGGGGCAGGCTGGTATCGGCGTCGCTGAAGGCCGGCCGCGTCATCCAGCGGACGGGCAGCTTGGTGCCGTCGGATAGGAAGGCGGTGACCGTCCAGCCGGCGGCGGCGTATTCGTCCGCCGGCGGCTGGTAGGCGACGGTGAGGGGCAGGACCTCGCGCGCCGCGGCGGCGCCGGCGAGGCGGTCGGCCAGCTCGGCCGACACCGACTGGAAGAGCAGCACCAGCCGGCGGGTGGTTTGATCCGGGCTGGCGGGCAGGCGCATCAGGTCCATGGTCGGCCTCCTCCGGTCAGGCGGCGTTGCGCTGCGCCACCACGGTGGCCACCAGCTCCGGATCCCGCTCGATCACGAAGAGCAGGGTCTGGGTGGCGGGGTCGGGCTGGTAGCGGCCCTGTTCCCAATCGCGCAGCGAGCCGAGGGGGAAGCCGAAGCGGTCGGCGAACTGGCGCTGGGTGAGGTTGAACTTGGCGCGGATGCCGCGGACGTTGACGCCGCCGGGCGGGTGGACCGGGTGGATCAGCTCGGGCGGGGCGTCGGACAGGTCGGGGGCGGCGTCGGGGTTCTCGGCGATCTGGCGGGCGATGTCCTCGTCCGTCATGGCGTCGATGCGCTTCCAGTCGATGGCCGCCATGGCGGCGGCGCGTTCGGCGTCGGTGAGGGTGGTCTTACCCATAGTGTTTCACCTCTCTCTTGTTGGCCTTGCGCAGGCTGATGATGTGGCGCCAGCCGCAGCGGGGGGTGTAGGTGCAGACGAACAGCCGGCCGTCGATAAGGCCGTAGGCGTTGATGCGGGTCTCGTAGGTGGTGCGGGTGTCGTGGACTTCGGTGACGAGGCCTTCGAAGACCAGGGCGGCGGCGGCGAAGGCGATGCCGTGCTTTTCCTTGTTGGTCTCGTTCTTGGCGTCGTCCCAGCAGTACATCCCGCCCCCCTGTGTTGATGCGCCCATAGTACGGGCAATCCGTACAGGCGTCAACAGGGAAAATACGGGCTGCCCGTACTATCTTGGGCAGGGTCCGGAAACGCCAAGGGGCGCCCGGAGGCGCCCCTGTGGTGGGACTTTTAAGATGGCGGCGGAGCCATTTTAAACTCGGGCCGTCCCTGGGCCGTGGGCCGACTTTAGACGCGGTTGCATCCTGCTGCAAGGCGTTTCCCGTCATGCGGGTGGTTTTCGGCCTCGACCGGCGGGTCCGCTTCGACCCCTCCGGTGGGGCGGGCGGATTCAACCGGGGGACGCCGGGTTTCCGGCCCTGCCCTACCACATCTTGAGTCCGGGCCGGCCGGGGCGGATTTCATAATTTCCCGTCCCGCGCGAAGGCGTGCGAAATCAGGCGCTTACCGCCCCACAACCCGGCCGCGGAACAGCGATTATGGAACATGGACAAATGCAACCGCGCTGCACCGGCGCGGCCGGGTCAGCCCGCCCCGCCCTCGTCCGCGCCGGCCAGCCCGCGGCGCCGGGCCTCCGCCCGGATCAGCGCCTCCAGCTCCCCCGCCATCGAGCGGCTGTCCGCCGCCGCCAGCTCGGCCAGCAGGGCGCGCACCTCCGGCCGGAACCGCACCATCATCTTCTCGGTCTTCGCCGCCCTGGCCATCCTGCCCCTCCCGACAGCGGCCCATGCCGCTCCACATACCGCGTCATGGTTCATCTGACTTCGGAAAGATCACTACGGTTGCCGCCAACTGGTCGACCGGCACCCATTTTTCCCCCATCCGCATCCGCGCAATGGGAGAACGGTACCGCCACAGCGGTGACGCGCCTTGACCTTCCTTTGCAAAGCGCTCGCGCCCTTCTTGAATGCGGAGCACTAATTTCTGTTCGGAACGAAGCTGTAACCGCTTCTTTGTCTTTTCTTTCCGGGCAAGCCGCTTCGCGAACCATTTCGACGTATCCGTAGACGAAAATGCCTTCTGCGCGTCCTGCCAGTTCGTGTATCCGTACTGGATCGCCACAATATCCAAGGCTTGCGTGTAGCGAACCCCATACTCCCGCTTTATGGTCTTTGCCAACCGCCGACCATACTTATCGGTCAACGGTGGTCTTTCGTCAGCCGACGCGGCCATTCAATCCCCCCTGTGGGTAAATCCCAGCAGCCTGTGGAAGCTATCGGCGGATCACCCGCAGTCCTATCGGCGGATCACCCGCACCTTCTATCGGCGGATCACCCGCGCGAATCGCGGCGGATCACCCGCACAGAACATTACTAAGCCATTGACTAGAAAAGGCGATTTCATCCCTTAACTTCTTAACTTCTTCTCTATTTAACTCTCTTAACCCGAAACGCCTGTGGATAGGGCTTGCGGGTGATCCGCCGAGTCCCCTCCCCTTTCGTAGCCGGGATGGTCCAAGGCGAGGAAGGATCGACGCACCATGTGAACGATCTCCTCCTTCCCTTGCTTATCCAGCGTCAGCCAGTATTCCGGCAGCTGGTTCGCCTCGACCACAGCGCGGACCTGTCGGGCAAAGTCACTCAGCCTCTGGGTCGATCCCGATTTCTGGTACAGCGCCTTCATCGACAGCGGCCAGCCGGCCGACTGGTTGCCCGCATGCTTTCGAGCAACCCGGTACATCCAGCGCTCAATGCCCCCTGTGAGGTCGAAATAGCGAGGATCGATCCGGAGCACGCCCCCTTGCGCAACCACACCATCGAAGAACCAACCGGGCAATTCGACGGTGAAAAAGGATCGGCCATCCGGCTGGGGGTCCTCGGTCCAGCGTGACAGCCAGGTGAAGCCCGTGGGCTTGCCCTTTGATCGGATTGTGGTCTCCACATAGGTCGCGTTAAGACGGCGCAGCGCATCCCGCAAGCGGCCGTAATCCTCGCCGCCCGTGGGTCGGTGGATCGCCCGCAAAATCTGATAGGCCGGCGCTCTCAGGACCGGAGACACCGCCAGCCCGCGGTTGATCGCCTCGGTGATCTGGCTCGCCGCCCAGATCAGGATGTCGGCGTCCCAGATCGTGGCGATGCCGACGTCTTCCGGCGCCCGCACGATCACCTTGGCGTCGCCCACCTCGTACTCGATCGGCTTCCCACGCGGTGACTTCGACAGGCTGAAGAACGGCCGCTCCATGGTGTCGCGGACGTCCCGCAGCGGGACGTCGACGGCCAGGGCGACGAACAAATCCATCTGGTCGGGAGCGGAGCGGGTGGAGCGTCGGGCCATAATGAATTTATCCCTTTACGAACCCGTGAATTTGTAAATTCACGAATTGGCGAATTAACAGATTAATCATGTTCCGGCGGGGCCAGCAGGAACTCGGGGGCGCCGGCGATCGGCGGCTTGCCGAAGCGCTCGAACATCATGTCCACGGCCAGACGCAGGAGGTCCTGCTCCTGGACATTCCGGCCATATGCCTCCGTCAGCTCGGCCCGCAGCCCCATCAGCTGCACCTTCGCGGCCGTGGGCAGTCGCACCTGGTGGGGGACGGTCTCAGCGCCGGCCGGCCGGCCTCGCTTCGCTGGCGCCGCCGGTTCGGCCGGGACCGAGGCAGGGGAGACCGGCGCCTTTTTCTGCACGACGGCAGCGGCGATGCTGGTACGCTTGGACATCAGATGCGCTCCTGGATGTAGGACCAAAGGGAGTTGATTTCGGCAGCGGCCTTCCCGGCCGGCTCGAACTCGGCGACGGCTCGACCGTCATTCATGGCATGCCGGAAGGCCGCTCGGTCGCAGATAACGGTCGGCGCGACGGTCAGTTTGAACTGCGCCTCGATGGCTGACCGGCTATCGGCGACAACACCGGCTTCCGCCTGGATGACACCGCGCGGCGCTGGGGCATGGTTGATGATCACGGCATGCTTGGACTTCGCCCGTGCCCTGGCCACCAACTCGACCACCTTGTCCAGCGCGTCGACGTCTACGATGGAAGGGCGGCAGGGGATCAGCACCAGGTGCGCCAGTTCCAGGGCAGCGAGCGTGGTGGCGGCCGAGCGGGGCGGGGTGTCGATCACCACCAGGTCGCACCCGTGTTCTTTCGCAGCTGCCTTGATGCCAGCAACCGGCGGGTTCACCGATAAGGTCACGTCATCGGCGACGCGACGGTCCCACCATTTGCGGACCGACTCCTGGGGATCGAGATCGACGATCAGGACGCGGTGTCCCAGGCGAGCGGCCTGCACCGACAAGTGGGCGCTCAGAGTGGTTTTGCCCGACCCGCCTTTCTGGCTGTGGACGGCGAGGACCTTCATCGTGTAACCCCGTCAATTCGTTGATTGACGGGGTTATACATTCACGAATTTATAAATTCAAGAATTTATTGTGTTGTGCCATCGCAAAAGTCCAAACCCCTCACCTGGGGCACTATCCCTGCATCTCCTCCCATACCGCGCGCACCAGAGTGCCGGCCCGGTCAACCGCGTCATCGACGGTGATGCCGGGATTGGCTTCTCGCAGGATGTCCACAAGGCCTGTGACATGCGCCATGGCCAGGCCCAGCTGCGCCAGCGGGGTAGGCACGTCGGACTCCGTCGTCGTGGTGACCTCGATCTGCATCTCAATCCTCCTGATCCGTGGCGATGCCGGCATCGTCTCTGCGGCCGGCAGGATTGGCGTAACCAGAAACCCACGTAGCGGTGACCAAGCCGCGGCGCCGCTGGCTGACCGGCACCCCCGCCGCGCGGCGGCGTTCCATGATTTTTTGCGCCACGCCGGCAGGCGCCACGCGGCGCCGCGTCAATCCCTTGCTCATAGCCCTGATCTCCTTACTGCTGGTCGAGTGGAAGTTGGACCGCACCGACCGGCGGGTAGTGGTAGCGGATCGGTCGGAGGACAGTTGTGGCGCCGATGGTGCCGGCGTTGACCAAGCGGCGCAGCGTGCCAGCAATGGCAGCGCGGCCGGGACCATCTCCGTTACACCGTGCATCGGCTGCGCCGACGATTTCCCGTTGGAAGGCCCAGCCGCCAAGGTCACGGATGATGGCCAGAACCATGGAACGGTGGTCTGTATCAACGCGGGGATTGGGGCGACGGGAACCCATTCATGCCTCTCATTTGATGCCCGGCAGGCGGGCCTGCCGCCAGCGGGGACCGTTGCGTTTGCGCCGCAGACGCCGGCGCTTGGGTGGCGGGGCGTCCAACTGCTCGAGCAGCGGGCCGTAGCCATAGATGACCAGAGCCATGCCCACCTGGTCGGCCGTCATCGGACCATGCCGGCGCAGCACGTCGGAGATGGCTTCGACCAAGCGGAGCGTCGGGTCCGCATCCGGACCATAGCGGTCGTACCCGATGGGCGTTTGCGGCGGCACCCAATCGGGCGGTGGCAGCGCGCCCATCAGGCTGCCATCCGCTCGGCCTGCGCCGCAGCCTTCAGCAGCTCGCGATGGCGGGGCCAAGGGGTCCAGTCGTACTGCGCGCCGTTCCAGGCCCGGCCGGCGCGTTCCTTGCGGCCGTGGAAGGCGCCGTCGGCGCCGAACACGCCCCACTGTTTGAAATGCACCTGGTCCGGGTAGGCCTCGAGCACCTCGCCGATGTGTTCCGGCGCCGGTGCCCACTCCGGATCCGTGGTGTTGCTGGCGCCGCCCAGGATGATGCAGGCGGCGATCGACAGGTCGACGCCGGCGAGCGAGCCGCCGATCGGCTCGGCCGACACCCACAGCCTACCGCTGTCGCCCCACACGTCGGCCAGATGGGCCAGCCGGAATCCGTGCGTGGCGTGCTCCACCGTCACCCCGGGCCAGACATGATCCGGCAACCGCTCCACCCAGGCCGGCGGCGCCAGCTTGCGCGCCAGGTGCGGCCTGTGGGTCAGCAGCAGCCAGTCCAGGTGGGTGCAGGCCTCAACGATGGCGCAGAACTCCTCGCGCCAGGCGGGTGGCACCTCCGGGTCCAGCCAGTCGGCCAGGCTAAAGGCGAACACGCTGAAGCGCAGGCCGGTCTCCCGCGCCATGCGGTCCAGGCGCAGGACGCGCGCCCTCCAGGAGGCGAAGCGCACCCGACGCTCGCCGGCACCCCAGCGCACCAGGTGCTTCCGCTCCAGGAAGGTCCTAGCGTAGCAGATGGCGCAACCGCTCTTGGCCCCGGCGGTGCCCGCCAGTTCGGTGCAGCCGCCCCAAGCGTTGGCGGTGAAGCTGGCCCAGCTGATCCCCGTCATCGCCTTGGCAATGGAGCGGGGGATCAGCGCCAGATCAATCGGGCGCCGCTCGGGACAGCAGGACAGCGACGGTGGGGGAGGGGGCGGCCCGATCCGGCAGCAGCTGGTGCAGATCACAGTGGTCATGATGGATCGTCCTCTTCCATCACCCGGCCGCACCAGAAGCACCGGCGCTCGCCGTCCTCGCCGAACTTGCCTTCATGGTGCCCATGCGGGCTGCGTCGGCATTCATCGCCATCCGCGAACCCATAGCGGTCGAGCAGAGCTTGTGCCGCAGGGGATAAGTCGTCAGGGGCGCTCATGGCTTTTCCCTTTCCGCCGGCGACGTTCGCCAAGAGCGTAGCGGCGGTCCAGCCGGTCGCCTTCGCCGCTCTCGTCAGCGTTGTCCTTGCGCGCGGCATCGCAGCAGGGCTCGCAGATCAGGTATTCGGAACGGCTGCGCTCGTAGGTGGCCAGATCGGCTTTCGTGACGCAGTCGCTACCGAATTCCGGTATGTCCTCCAGATCGGCGCTGGTCTCAACGATGCGGCGGACCTTTGTACCCGGCTTGATCGGGCCGGCGCAGATGTGGCAGCGGACAGGCTCCGGCGCTTCCACAATCGCGTCGATGATGCGGGTTTCGCCGTCACCATAATCGCCGTCGAACGGGTCAAAGCCGAGGGCAGCATCTTCCCTGGCGGATATGGTCTCAGGCATTCCGAACTCCCCTATTTTCGATCGCGCTGATTGCTTCCTGGTCCCCGAAGGTCCATTGCCGCAGAAAAGCAATGCCACCGGCATCGCCGTCTGGATGGTTGATGGCGAAGTCGATCGCGGTGTTCAGCTCTCCGACCAGATCGGAAGCCGGTTCCGTGCCGAACGGCCGACCGGTGCGGGCGCAGTCGATCAGCTCGTGCAACTCTGCCAGCTGCTCGGGCGTCGGCTCCTGACCGGCGGCCCGGCAGAACGCTTTGTGGATGCGCAGATAGGCATCGGCGAAGACGTCGCCATGGCCACCATCCGGTCCTGCCACAGCATGGGCCAACTCATGAGCCAGGATGTCCGGGATGGCGTAATAAGGCGCTCCCCCGTCGATCTGGATCAGCGCGTCAATGCCGGCCTCCCAGTCCGGGTGAAGCTCCCCAGATGCATCCGGCCACCAAGTCTGACCCCATGCGCCTTCTTGGTCGGCCATGCCGGCGACCAACATCACCTTGACGCTGAGGCTGGGGAACTCGCCCAAGGCGCACTGGATCAGACCGGAAACGGGTTCCTTATAGCGGATCATCGAAGCCCCCCTCGAATGTCGTTGAAATGCCAGTTAGCGGCTGCGTATCAGCGGCAACCGGAAGCGTTCCCGGTCGCCGACCTGGCGGTGGGCGCGGCTGTTCAGCGCCGAGGTGAACAGGCTGTGGCCACCGGGCCGGCGGAACGGCGGCAGCCAGACCAGCCAGCCGTAGCTGCTGGTCCCGTTGCGCAGTCGGACGTCCATCGGCGTCCCGGCCGGGTACATCGTCACCCGATCCTGGAAGCCGTGGATGAAGGTCGCCGGGCGCTCGTAGAGCAGCGCGCCCGGCTTGTTGCGGGCCTCGGACAGGGCGAAGCGGACGTCCATCAGGCAGCACAGCCCCTGGGCCTCGTCGCCGGCGTCCTCGAGCAGCTGCAGGGCGTGGCTGATGATGGCCACCGCGGCGCCGGCGTTGCGCAGCGTCTTCCCGCCCATCTTGCTGTAGGGCGGGTTGGTGACGATCCAGGGCCGGCGCAGCGTGGTCACCTCCAGGAAGTCCTGCTTCTCGACCGCGAAATAGGTTTCCGCCGGCGGGACGATGGTGGAGGCGGTGACGGTGTCGGCGCCGAGCTGGTCGGCCGCCACGGCCGCCAGGATGCCGTCGCCGGCGCAGCACTCGTGCAGGCCGGCCGACAGGTCGACCATCGACATGAGGGCGCGCATGCACTCCGGCGGCGAGCGGTAGTGATCATCGAGCGGCCGCGGGATCGAGGTGGCGACGACGTCGGCCGCCGGGACGGGCAGGGCGGTGTCATCCGGCATGGTGGCCCCCAGCAGCGACGGCATCGAGGGCGCCGGCGACGCCCAGCAGGGCGACAGCAAGCCGGCGGAGCTGGGCGGTCACCGGCCCGTGCGGCTCCTTGCCGGCCAGGAACAGCTTGGCCTCCTCGATGGTGGCGTCGAGGTCGACCGGCGCCCCGTTCGTCTCCACCGCGCCGGCGGCGCTGATGCGGCACTCGACGGCCCGGGGGATGCCGGCGGCATCCTCCATCACCGCCACCATGTGTCGGCCCTCGATGCCGACCAGCGAGATCATCGTCTCCGTCACAGCCGATCCTCCTTCGGAGCCTTGAAAATCCAGCACTTGACGGTCTCGAAGCCGGGCAGCTCCGAGCGGACCGTCTTGATTTCGATGAAGGGACGCGACCGCGCGTCCTTCAGGTGCCGCTTCAGCTCGAGCAGCGTGGGCATGGCCTGCCCGGCCTTCTGGGCCTGGGCCATCACCTGGTTGAGGTTGAGCGCGATGATGCCGTCCTTGCTGCGGGCATGATCGAGGGCGGCCAAGCCCATGAACTCCACCGCGTCCCAGAACTCGTCCACAATGGGATGGTCGCTGGCGATTGCCTGCTGGCGCTCGACCGCGGACTCCACCAGCAGGGCCAGTGTCTTGTCCCGCCAGTCGTGTTCCATCCCGGTCAGATCGGCGAGCGCGTCGACCAGCGCCATCAGCTGGCCATGGTTCTTCGCGATGCGGTTGGAGCGGATTTCCGGGTGCTTGCCCAGCTCCGCCTCATAGTCCGGCGTCTTTTCGGCGACCGTCCGCATCACCTTGTCCTCGGCCAGGGTGGCCTGGAGGGCGAAATAGGACACCTCCTCCACCGGCATCGAGGCGAGGGTGTCGGCCGCCACCTTGCTCTGCCGGGTGTGGCCGCCGGTGCGGAACTTCAGATGGATCAGGCGCTGCATGATCGCCTCGGAGGCGTTCACCGGCGCGTTCTGGCTGACGACAACCGAGCCGCGGAAAGCCGGCTCGTTGGTGTCGTTGCCGCCGTTGGCGACGCCGCGGGCGCGGCTGGCGCGGCCGTTGTAGGCCGTCTTCAGCTCGTCCCAATCGAACTGCTTCTGCTTGGCATCGTCGCCGCGGTCGGACTCGATCAGGCAGACCGGCAGGTTGGCCACCTGCGACATGATGCGGGCGCGGGCCGCGAGGGTCGATTTGTTGGGGTCGAAGCCCTCGTAATCGTTGCGGCCGACCAGCTTCCACAGGAACTCGATAAGGGTGGATTTGCCGGCGCCGGCCTCGCCGACCACCTCGAGAAACGGGTAGGACTTGTGCAGCTCCCGGATCTGCTCGGCGAACAGGGAGCCGAGCCAGAAGGCGGCCGCCACGATGCCGCGCGGCCCGAAGGCCTCCCACACCAGCTCGATCCAGTCCGAGCGGTAACTGCGCTGGGTGCCGATGTGCAGCTTCAGCGACTGGTTGAGCGACTTCACCGACAGCTTGCCGATCTCGAAGAAGTCTTCATCGTTGATCGGGTAGACCTTGGCGCCGGTCACCGCCAGATCGTTGAAAATCCAGGCCCGGTGCTCTTTCGAATAGCCGATGAAATCGACGGTTTGGACGATCCGGATGGCGTCCAGGTGGTGCTTGATGATCCAGTTCAGCTGCCATGTGGCGCCGGTGAACAGCGCGCCCGGTGCGATGCCGAGCAGCCGCTTCTTGAACTCCGACCCACTCGCCACCTGGGCGCCGGTGAAGGTGTCCTTGATCTCGTAGACGCCATGGGGGAAGCGGATGCGGGCGTAGTACCAGGACTCGTTGGTCAGTTCGAGCTTCTGGAAATACAGGAACTGGAATGTGCAGTTGGCGATGTCGTTGACCTGTCCACAGCGCCGGGCCGCCTCGTAATCAGCCTCCTCCGAGGTCAGCGGGTCCTCTGCCTCCATCAGCTCCTTGCGCAGGCGCATGAAGGTGTCTTCGGGCAGGTGCCACCACCAGGTGCGGGTCCCGAACTCCAGCGAGAAGCTGCCCAGCTTCTTCTTCGAGTGCTGCCAGGTCAGCAGGCCGGCCTCATGGGCGCTGGGCGCCAGCAGCAGATCGCCGTGATAGCGATAGGTGAGGAGGTCCTGCTCCTCCAGTTCGCCGGCGTTGTGGACGTCGTTCCAGTCCCGCTTGGCTTGGCCGTGCTGGGGGATCAGCGCGGCCTTGCAGCAGAAGCCGGCCTCGCGGGCAGCCTTGACGTGGGCCTGGGTGTATTTCCGACCGGTCCGGTCATTGTCCAGCGCCCAGACCAGGGTGGGGCGGATGCCCCGCTCTGCCAGGGCCGCCAGCATCTTGGCCGGATAGTTGCCGGCGGACAGGGTGGCCACCGCTTTGATGCCGTTCAGCGCCAGGGCGATGGCGTCGATGCAGCCCTCGACCAGCCACAGCTCCTCGCCGTCGACCAGCTGCAGGTCGGGCGGCTGCCACCACAGCCCGCCATGCTTGCCGACGAAGTGGGCCTTGCGCTTCTCCGGCTCGTCCCCAGGCTCCTGGATGGTGACTGGCTCGATCAGCCGCTCCATCCAGATGCCTTCGGCGACGTCGAAGACAACGGTGGCCGTCGTCCGGTTGCCGTACTTGTGCCGGAAATGACCCTGGCGGTACCAGCTACGGATGCCCCGGATGTCCAGATGGCGGACATGGGACATGTAGGCGTCGGCCGTGGCGTTGGGCGCTTCCGTGGTACTCGGGAAGCGCTCATTGATCCGGCCGAAGGCATCGGGGTACAAGTCGCGCGCTGTCTGCGACCAGGAACACTTATTTTCCCTGTTGCAGCGGATCACCCAGGGCTGGGTGGCGCTGCAGAACAGTTCCTTCTTCCCGCAGCTGGGGCATGTCCCGCGCCGCAGGAATCCTTTCGTCTCCCGAAAGCCGAAGTCCCTCTTCAGCCGGGCGACAATCTCAACAGCGATGTCTTCATTCATCGTGGGCGAACACCCAGGCCTTGATCGTTGCGCCGGTGATCCGGCTGCGGACTGTCCGGATGCCGCGGAAGCGGCTTTCCCGCTTCAGGGCGCGGCGCATATCGCCGTTGGCGCCGATCGCCAGGGCGCCGGAGGCGGCGTGGCGGTTCAGCTCGTTCAGGTTCACCGCCAGCAGCGTCGGGTCGGCCGAGTGGTTCAGCCGCAGGCCGCGGCCCTCGGCCGCGCGGATCGCCAGGAAGAGCTGGGCGGCCAGAGGCGAAGGGGAGGGACCGTCGCGGCCGAGGGCTTCCAGCGCCGGCGCCGCCACGCCGATGCGCGCGGTGGTGTCCACCAGCATGGCGTGGAGCATGCGGCGGATTGCCGGGTTGGTTTCCTTGACCAGCTCGCGCGCCAAGCGCGTGGCTTCGCGCCGGGCCTCGAGATCGAGCGGCTGGGGCTGGGGCCGGAAGGCCCCAGTCCTGCGGATCGCCGGCAGCACCTCGGCGGTGACCCATCGCCGAAATCGATGGGACAGGGTACCCGGCGTTGTTGCGTCGCGGCTCCGAAGGATGACTGTGTAAAGACCGCTTTCGCTGATGACGGCCATTTCCTGCTGGCCACCAGGGGTGTCGGTTAAACCGACACCCTTTTCATCGTCATCAAGCTTGTTGACGGCATCGCGGCTGTTGGCAATCCCCAGCGCTCTGCAGACGTCCACGGCCACGAACCATGGTTCGTCATCGATCATCAGCGAACGAAGAAGATGATTTTCCTCGAACAGGAAAGGTGTCAGGTGCGCGCTCATTCCTGGCCCCCAGCTTTGGTCGCGGCGGCCGCCAGGACAGCATCGGCTTCAGTCTGCAGGGCCTTCGCCATGATGCCGATCATGAAGCCCAGCCCCGACTGGTTGGTCAGGTGGGCGAGCTGGCTGGCGCACTCGAGCGCCTCGGCGATGGCCTGGATGTCGTAGGTGTGCTTTTCGACCGTGCGCAGACGGTCTTCGGGTGTCTTGGCAGTCATGCTCGCGCCCTCTGGATGGCGTTGCGGGCACCGCAGGCATGGCTTTCCACGGCCACGCTGGCGGCGAGAGGTTGGAAACCTGTCCAGAGGCAGGCGGGCTTATTCCCCTTGCGGGTGTTGTATTCGCCGCCCTCTCGCCATAGCGAGGGCGCACCCGGATTCCGGGTGCATGAGCCGGAATAGCGGACCGACCGACCGTCTTCTGGACCTTGGAGTTTCCACGCTCCGAGACGGACGATAGGCGCCCGAGTCCGCCCGATCAAGCCCTGGATGGAGCGCGGGCAGGCGGCTGACCGGACGGGATCATGATTTCTGGGTTCGGCCGTTTCGACGGCCAGATTTCCCGGATCGCGGTGATGCCGGCGATGAAGAGGTACTCGCAGTCCGCGTTTCGGCATCGGTACACAACCTCCCTGTAGAGAGCCGTGACCTGTCGCGTCCGGACGGTGGCGCACCGGGTGCCGCAATGCGGGCACATCGTGTGCGATGGTTGGTCCCGTTCTCGCACTCCTCCTCCTTCACCTCGGCGGAGTAGCGGCTGGGCCAGATCGTCTCAGGCCTTTCACCGATGGCCGCGGCGACGGCCTCCTGGGCCGCACGCCACGGGCGACGCAGGGCGATCGAGGCCGCTTGTGGGTGCAGCCCGGCGTCCACGCTGATCTCGCGCAGCGTCTTGCCGGACTCAATCACACGCGCCTTGATGCTGGCCCTAGGCCAATCCGCAGTTGCCGCCGCCATCGGAATTCTTGTCGACAGGTAGTTCTACGAGTAGAACCCTTACCTAGAATTTCGTGGCGCGTCTATCGAAATTGCCAACTAAAGTTTGCAAACTTAGTTAACGGACCAACAAAAGTTGGCGCGCCACAGCGCCAACCGCACGCGGAGGTGATTACGTGAGTATGTCAGACGTAACGGAGTTCCGTGCGCGGCTGGGCGAGCGCATTGCTGCGACAGCCGATAAGTTTGAAACCCGTCAGGCTGCGGCCGAGGCGGCGGGGATCACCACCGAGCAGTTGCGCAAGTGGATCGCCGGCACGGTGAAGACCCCGATTGAGGGATTGTGGCGCCTGGCACAGGAGAGCGGCACCGACTTCGCCTGGCTGTGCAGCGGTACGCCGGAGAACCTGCCGATCCGCCTCAACGATGGGGCCGTCCAGCCGGCGGTCCTGCGCGACGTGCTGCGCGCCCTCGCCACCGTGATCGCCAGCGAGGGGGTCACCTTCGCCCCAGACCGCTTTGCCGAGCTGGTGTTCGCCCTGCATGACTGGGCGGTCGACCAGCGGCTGCAGACCGCCATGGCAGTCGATCTGAAGGGGCTGGCCCATGTCATCCGGCTCGCCGCCGCCAAGGGATAGCACTGCCGCACGAGTCCCTATCTGGCGACCATGACGACGATAGCCACCGCGGTAATCGCCACAATCGCCAGGGCGCAGAGGAGGTGGAGAGGGTCATATGCCCGTCTCCGTCGATCCTCCGGGGACACGTCGGTCACTGCCCGGCGTATGGTGTCTTCAATTTCATGCTGTGACATGGGGCGGTCCCGAAGAAAATTTCCGGTGGTTCTGCAACCACGGATGTACTATGAAAATTCATAGTAGACAAGGACCTGTGGCGATGTGGCAAGCAATCCAGGCCTTCCTTGAAGGCACCCCGGGCATAAGCTCGGAAGATGAACTGTTTCAACGCTTTGAAAGCGTAGCGAGCGAGATCGGCTACCCTTACTACGCCTTTGGAGCGTTATGGGGTGACCCGGAAGCGTTCGCCGACCGCCCGGCGCCGGCGGTCCGGCTGAACTACCCGGAGGCCTGGATCGGCCACTACTTCGCCCAGGGTTACGACAAGATCGACCCGGTGGTCCTGATGTCTCCCTACGCGCTCAACTCCGTAACCTGGGACGAGCTGCGACCGTACCGGCCCACCTTCTTCGATGATGCTGCGACACATGGTCTCAGGGCCGGCATCTCGGTCCCGCTGCGGGCAATCTCCGGCTGCTATGTGCTGTGCTTTGCCAGCGGAGATAAGAGGAAGATCGGGTCGGCCGAGCGCAACAGGATGGAGCTGCTCGCCCATGGCTTCTTCGCTGCTTACCAGCGGGTGCGCCAGTTGCACCGCGTCGAGCATGGGCTGTCCGACAACACGGTATCGGTGATCCGCCTGTCGATGGCCGGCCTGTCCGTCGAAGAGATCGCCGAGCGGCTCTCTCTGTCCAAGCCGGGCGTCTACTGGTGCATCAAGGATGCGAAGAAGCGCCTGAAATGCTCCACCCAGGCCCAGGTCTATCTGAAGGCGATCCAGCTCGGAATTGTTGCCCTGTAGCCAGGGCACCTACCCGGGTGTGTCCCTGCGCCCGCTGGTGTGGATTATCGATCCCCGTTCAACCAATGAACGGAGATCGTCATGCACACCGTTACTGTTACGTGGAAATCCATCCCCCGTTATGGCGAGCTGTGGCTCCAATCCCACCAGCTCCGCCACGCCGCCTTCATCGGCCGCCTCGGCTACGACGTCCCCAGCCACGACGGAATCGAGTGGGACCAGTTCGACACCCCGAGGGCGGCCTACATCATCGTTGAGGATCAGGGGAACTGCGCGGCCGTCTGCCGCCTGGTGCCGACCACCGCACCCTACATGCTCCGCGACGTCTTCCCCCAGCTCTTACCCTACGCGCCGCCGGAGCGGCCGGACGTCTGGGAGGCGTCGCGCATCGCCGTCGATGCCAACCGGCCGGCCGCGGCGCGTGAAGCGGCGCTGAAGGCGCTGATCGTCGGGGTCCAGCAATTCGGGCTGGATCATGGAATCCGCCACTATCTCGGCCTGATGCCGGTCCCCATCTTCAAACGGACCCTGATGCGCCACGGGGTCGATGTCCGGATCCTGCTGGACGCCGCACAGGCGATCGACGGCATCGCCACCGCTGCCGGCGAGATCATGGTCAGCCAGGCCACGGTGGACCGCTTGGTGCCGATGCCCGCGGCCGTGGCCGCATAGGGTCAGGACAAAAGTCCAAATCAGACACCTAGACCCGACCGTCTGTCCCGTTTGGTCGCGTTTTTATCGCCGGCACCACCCCTGGTAAGCCGGTGAGAATGGGTGTATAAGGAATACATTCCCATTTGGGGATGTTCCGGCAGAGGACCTCGTGGGCCGGCGGTTGATCGATCAACCACCGGCCCGCCGCCGGAAAACCCACCCCCAGGGGCTTCGGAAATCAGTCACGGCCCAAACCTGCCATTCCGGCGGGATGCTAACCTATTGATATTCCCTGTTAAAAATTGTGACCGGCTCCGTGCCACACCGGGGTCACTGCTGCGGTCACAAATACTAACCATTTGATTTGGCTATGAGATTTCAAGCAGGTTTGTGAAGGGAAATTCGGTGACAGCGTGACCTGGGCGTTAACAAATCCTAACCCATAAGAACAGTCTAAAGAACAAACGATTTCAACAGATTAAGAGTAAGTTTTTCAATCAGTGACTAATGTTACCTTTTTCCGATGGTCAAAAATTTCCATTCAAGCGGCAAGGCGCCGATGTTGCGATGCCACACTCGCATCCAGCAGGCGCATCCAGCGCGTTGTCGCCCGCTCTCGCTCTCTCTCCCGCTCTCGTTCACATGAGACACCCAGCAGCACTGCCGGGGGGTATCCCCCGAGCGGTAAGGGCCGGCCGGTGTTGGCCAGCCCTTCTCGAGTCCGCCATCAGGCCGACGGCGCCGCCGTTCCGGCCGGCCGCCAACCGCACAGGCGGGCCCCGGTCTCGTTGTGCTCGAGCAGCTGCTCCGCCGTCCCTTCGCTCAACTGATCGGCCCGGCTGATGTAGATCGGGCGGAAGGCGGCACAGGCGCCCTCAGTCCCGGGCCCAGCGGTTGCGCAGCCGGTCAGTAGCGCCAGGGCCATCCCGGCGCACAGCATCCTCAACATCATGGCGAACCTCCGCGGCGCGCAGCGCCTCTTGGGTGGATTCCGCCGCCGCCTCCTGGCGACCGGCGCGGCGCTGCGAGGCGCCGAAGGTGGCGACTGCCGCCAGCACGGCGCCGACGATCAGCAGGGTGGGGCCGATCCGGCCCCAGAGCCCACGCAGCAGGGCGGCGATCATGCCGCGGCCCGGCGCTGGTCCGCCCGCTGGCGCAGCAGCAGGATCACCACGGCGCCCGCCAGCAGCACCGCCACCGCCCAGCCCAGCCCGCCGGCGGGCAGGCTCTCGAGCAGGCCTCGGGCGGCGGTGGAGACGTCGCGCGCCTGGTCCAGCGCCGCCGCCACACCGGTCAGCCCCAGCGCGCCCAGCCCGCTGACCCCGGCCGCCGACCGCGTCACCGGCGCCGGCGCCGGCGCCGGCTCGGCACCGCGGCTGACCGGATGGACTTCGTCAGCCAGGAAGAGCGCCGCCTCGGCCGCCCGGCGCTTGACCAGTCCGGGCATCACCTTGCCGGCACCCCGGGTCCATTTGGCGAACTCGGCCGCTGCGCCGGCAGCGTCACCAAGGTTCAACTTGCGCAGCATGGTGGACGGCTGGCCCGACTTCAGGGTGACGAACCCGTCCTTTCCGGCATCCTTGCCCTTGGCCTTCCGGCCGGCGCCGACGTTCATCACGAAGAGGGTCAGGGCGGCGCGCTGGTTGTCGGTCAGGTCGACAGTGACGGCGCGGTCGACCACGGCCGCGGCCGTGTCGAGATCGGCAAGCAGCAACTGCTCGGCCCGATCGGCGGTGATGGTCAGGTCGCGGTGGACGTCGGGGCCGGTGTGGCCATAGCCGATCGTCCAGGGGTCGCCGCCGCTGGCGGGATCCGGATAGGCGGTGAGGCGCAGGCCTTCGGCCTGCTTGGCCAGATCGACGGCGGCCTGGGGAAGCGTACGCATGGGGAGGTCCTTCCATAAAAAAGGCCGCCGGGCGGGCTGCCGGGCGGCTGTGGGTGTCGGGGTGTGGGAGTGGTCAGATGAGCAGGACGGTGGCGATCGCCGCGCCGAAGCCGGCGCCGGTCAGGAACTCCCCCCACTCGGTGGCCCGGGTCAGGCGCCAGCCCAGCAGCGGCATCCTGGTGCCGATCAGGTAGCCGATCGGCATGAAGACGCCGCCGATCGGCAGCCACAGCGCCGCCGGGTGGGTGGCCACCAGCGGCAGCGAGATCAGCCACAGCCGGACGATGCTGGCGGCCAGCAGATAGCCCAGGCGCTCCGGCCGGGTGATGCCGAACAAGCTGTCGTCAGCCGGCCAAGCGGTATGGGCGTCGACCGACCACGGCACCCGCAGGTTCTGCCCGGCGCCGTGGGGGATGCCGGCCATGCCGGCGAAGGCGGCCGCGCCACAGGCGGCGGCGAGCAGGGCGGCATGGGCATCGAGCGCCAGGCCGGCCAGCAGCAGATAGACGGTGCAGGCGACCGGCATCGCCCAGAAGAGGACGCGGGCGCCGGTGGTGCCGAGCCAGCTGTGGCCCTGGCCCCGTTCGCGATGGGCGATGCCGAGGGCGAGCGCCGCCAGCCCCAGCTGGTGGGCGTGCGCGGTCAGCCAGCCGGCGATGGCCGGCCAGATCAGGTCGAACATGGGGTATCTCCAGACATGAAAATGGCGCCTCGATGGGCGCCGGATTGATGATGGTTTGGAGTGTTGTCGCGCGGTCAGGGCAGGGTGACGCCCTGGCTGTTGGTGACCGTAATGCTCTGACCGGTTTCGTAATCGGTCACCACGGCCACGCCGTTCGTCCCGTCCTGACCGTCGCCAACGCGATAGCCAAAGTTGGTGGAGGGATTGCCTCCGTTCCCACCCTTGCCGTAGGCGGACAGGTCCACGGCCGAGCCGCTGAACGCCGTGGTCATGGTCGGATCGGTGAAATTGGTTCCGTTCCGGCCGCCGCCGGAGCGACCGGAGTCGTCTTGCCCGCCTTGCCCGCCTTGCCCGCCGGAGACAGTGGGGCTGCCGGCCTCACCGCCGCCGCCGCCGGTGCCGCCGTCTCCGGATGGCGTGGCGCCATCCTGGCCGCTGCCATCAGAGGGCATGGCCGCCGGGTTTGTCCCGAACTCACCGGCATTGCCGCCGCTCACATTTCGACCACCGCCACCGCCAGCACCACCGCCGGCCGCGCCAGCCATCAGCCTTCCCCAGAGCGTGGCGCGCGTGGCGCCCCCGCCTTGCCCGCCGACACCGCTCTGACCGACACCGCTGGGGGCACCGCCGAGACCGGCGCCATTCGAGCCTTGGATGGGGGAGGAGAGCGGGTTGAACGGCTGCATGTAGCCCGCAGTGCCCCGCGGCCCGATGGCGATGGCGAGCTGGTCACCCTGGTAGGCCCAGAAGTCGATCCGCACGGTGTTGCCGTCGCTGCCGGAGCCGCCAACGTTGTTGCCGCCGGTGTCGATGCCACCGCCGCCGGCACCGGCGCCCTTCATCTGAAGCCCGTACCGCTTCAGCTTGCGGGCCGATCCGAGCATGCCGCAAGGGAACACCATCAGGCGGCCTCCTGACTGGCAGATGCTGAACAGCGGCCGACGCTCTTGTCATACTGGAAATCGACGCGCCAGATCTGGCCGGCCGCCCCGACGATGCTGTTGGTGACGCCGATCGGCAGCTTGTAGCTGGCGTCAATGGTGACCGTGTAGCTGCCGCTGAAGGTGAGGAAGATAGATCCTGCGACTGCCTCGTCACTGGCCAGCGAGCCGGTGCCGGCCAAGGCCGCCAGCGTGCAGTTGCCGCTGACCGGAAAGCGCCAGATCGGCCGGCCGGTGGTCGGCGCCACGCTGGGGGTCAGCGTGCCGGAGAAGGTGCCGGTGCCGACCTTGACCCGCACCGGGCCGGCATAGGCGCCGCCGGCGTCAGAGGGGACGTGGTTGGTGATGGTGCTGTCTGGATTATTCAGTCGCACTCTCTGCCTCCATCGGCTCGTTGACCGCCTCCACCAGGGCGATAGCGGCTTCCCATGCCGCGCGGTCAGGATTTGGCTGGCCATCGTCCAGCAGCTCGGCAGGAGGTTCGGTGGCGGCGCGCAGCAGGGCCAGAGCGCGCGTGCTGTCGTCAGCGCCGCTCACCAGAGAAAGCGCATCCCGATAGGCCACCCAGGCAGGGTTTGGCTGCGCGTCGATGCCGTCAATCAGCGTCGGAATGGTGGCGGGAGGTTCGCCATTGGCAACGGCGTCCCGTGCTGCCCACCATGCTATGCGGGCGGGATTCGGCACCTCGCCCAAACCGTCCATCATCACCAGTTCTGGCGGTTCGTCCGGCGTGCTCGCCAGCAGCTGCACCGCGGTCTCCCAGGTGGCGTGGGCGGGGTTCGGCTGCACCCCTTCGATGAGCACTGGCACCGTGATGGTTTCAGCGGGCATTTCGTCCGCCTCCACCCTGGCGATCAGCATTCGGGCCGCTTCGAAGCCTTCCACCATCTCGATCGCTTGCCGCACCCGATCATTACGGTTGCGGATCGCATCGGCATCGGGGTGGTCGGGCGCCACAGCGTCATCAAGACAGCGCGGCTGCCCAGCCACCAGCTGCCAGCGGCGAAGCCATGGCCCGCCGTCTTTGTATTCGTCATGCAGCATTGCGGGTTTCTCCGATCCAATCGAGGCGCAGGCGGGCGCGCCAGACCAAGCGCGTTCCAGACTTGCCGGTGACGTTGAGGCACAAGGCCTGGGCCGTGGTGTCGACGGTGATGGTGGCGTCCAAAGTGGAGGTCGTTTCGTCCACGGTGATGTGGAATGCCGATCCAACCAGCTGGACGTTGCCGCCCAGGTTCCGCCGCACGCGCGCCCGCACGGTGTAGGAGGCGCCTTCGGTCGGGGCCTGGCCGTATTCGGTGGCCACCACGTCGGCCGTCACCAAGACGGTTTCGCCCTCGCTTACGAACACCTTTCCCAAATCCATCGGGGTGGCGTCGGTGGTGAAGCCTTCGAACACGGGATCGTTGCTGTTCGCCGGCCCGGCAGGCTGGCGCATCTCGTCTTTGATGGATGCCAGATCGGTCACCACCCCCGCCTCGTTGGCGGTGCCGATCAGCAGCGCACCGCCGCCAGCAGAAACAGAGGCGATACTGCTCGCTGAGATCGCGCCAACATCCTTGGCAGAAACGAGCGCGAAGGCCGAAGTGGTACCGGCAACGAGCGACTGGTTTCGCATGATCAGCGTGAGCGTGGAGCCGGTTGGCGTCACAAGCATCGACTTCTCAACCAGCGAGGCCGAGGTTGTTTGAAGCGTCCCGAGACCAGTGGCCCCGTCGAAGATCGCCACGTCAGCACTGGCAGCTGTCCCGACATGCAGCCGGCACGTCACCACCAGCGGCTTGTTCGGCGTGACCGAAATGTCTACCCGGCCCTCTCCCCAATTCGATGTGCTGACCTGGGTCAGCCTGATTTCACTGTTCACGACTGAGGGGGTCGCGTTTGAGAAGGACCATCCGGTAGTGGCCGTGAATGGTCCGCCGGGATTGGATACCTTCTCAGCGCCGGTGCTCTGCGAAAAGGCGCTGATATGGGCAATGCGGCGAAGCCCGGAGAGTTGGTCCATGCCATCGGCCGTGGCGACTGTCAGCAGGCCAGCATCATCATCGAATGCCATGGCCTGCACGTTGTTGCTGGTGCCGCCCAGCATCATCTTGCCCGCGGCGGCGGCCATCTCGTCCGCGTCCATTTTCCGGATCTGCGCCGGCGTCGGGGCGTAGGTGCCGATCCGCAGCATCGAAACGGCCAGCCCCGGTGCCGGAGCCGATGCCGCGACACGTTCTCCCACCCGCAGCCGGGCCGCAGTGTTGGTCAGGCTGCCGACAGCGGCGCAGCTGGTGGAGGCGTCCAGAGCACCGTCGCACCAGATCTCCGCCGTCTGCGTCGCGCGGCGAATGATGAACGTCCAGACGTGGCGAGCCCCGCCGGCAAAATCAGTGGCGCTAATCAGACTGACCCCATTCGTGCCGTCGTGAATGAGGAATGCCGCCTTGTTGAAGTTGGCGGCGATGCTGAACCGCGCGCTGGTGCCGCCGGAGCTGTCTCGATCCAGGTAATATCCATTGGCAACACTGGCGCCCCCGCGCAGGCGGATCACCAGATCGCCAGTCCCCGGATCATGATCCGGGTTGTAGGGCTGGTCGAAGTAGGAGGCGGAGCTGAAGCCGCTGTATTCGTATTGGTCGCTGGTGGACGCCAGAAGCGTCCGGGTCAGCGTTCCAACGGTAACAAGCGCCTTGCCTTTGTAGCTGCGATCAGGGACTGCCTGTTTGCAGCTGATCGCCTTCACATCGAAATAGTGGCCTGACGTTGCGTCTCCCTGGAACGACAAATAGGTGATCGTTCCCACTGCCTTGAACTGCCCTGAGACGGAACCGGCCGAACCGGTCCCGACGATCAGGCCAAGGTCGGCGATGCCGGCACTCGTCCCAAGCAGTGCGCCTGGGGCATTGGTCGAGGTGCCGTTACTCCACGTGAAGGTGATGAGATACGTTTCACCAGGGACCGTGGTGAGGGTCTGGCGCGACTGGCCTGGGGATGCCGCCCCGTTGGTGACGCGAATATAGCCGCTGGCGACAGAGAGAGCGGCACTGTTGGCCGCAGTCCACCCGGTGGTGGTGGTGCCATCACCATTGGTAATCACGTCGCCGGAGCCGGTCACCACGTCGCTGAACGTGCCGGTCTTTCGGCACGTCACATTGTCGAAATCAGCAGACCCGCCGTTTGCAAACAAGCAGACGTTGGTTGCAGTCTGGCGGGCAACGAAGGTCAGCGTACGACGCCCCAGGGCGGGCGAGTCCAGCCCTCCGGGACCGATCATCGCAACATCGCCTCCGCTATCTCGGATGCGAATGGTGGCAAGCACGCCAGCCAAGGCCACGACATCGAACGAGACCGTGTATGTTTGGCCAATGACCGTGGTGACTTGTTGAAAGCCAGCCCCCCAAGTCCCCGTGGGAACCACGCGAAGACCCCCAGATACTGAGGAAAGCGTGCCGGCCTCCGCGCCTGCCATGGAAGCCCAATTGGCCGTTCCCGCGCTGAAGTCACCATTAACGATCAGTTCCCCGCCGCTCGCTCCATTGGTCCCCGCGCCCTCGCACAGCGTCGCCAGCCGCGTATCACCTGGCATCCAACCGGTGGCGTAATCCTTCGTGATGTTCGCAAACAGGCTGTTGGCGGGGTTTCCGGCGTCGTCAACGACGACGGACAAACCGGTGTCACCACCGCGCGCCCACCCGTCAGACCAGACGGCGAAATTGGGACGATGTGACCCCAAGGCCGTCGCAGACAGCAGGCCAGGGACGGTGCCTGGCAGATAGCCGTAGGTGGCAGTGGCCCCAGCGGCGTAGGGGATGCGCATCCGATAGACGACACCACGGCCGTCATCCGCTGTCTGGCGATACACCCACAAGTCGTTGTTGGTCAGCACACACCGGGCGTGCCCACCGTAACCCGTGACGTTGGCCACCAACCCGGTGGGGTGGATTACCGAAGTGCCGGTCGGCGTAGCCACAGCGACCGTTGGCACCGGCAGGCGCGAGACAGGGTCCAGCGGGGCACCGGGCAGCACGCGGAGGTCCACCCAAACGACAGAGTTATGGACGATCGCTGGGGTGGCGTAGCTGGTTTCCAGGGATACCGTGGCGCCCCGGTTCGCCAGCCCGAGCGTGCGATAGCAGATCCCGCTGGCAGTGATGCGGCCGGAACGGTCTTTCAGCATGTCCAGGAACGGCATGCCGATGATCGCGGTGCCGGTGCTGATCGCCATGCCCAGGTAAATCAGGCCGTTGCGCGCCGAGATGCTGGTGATGGCATGGTTCGCCACCGCCGCGATGGGAAGCGCCCCGTTGCCGTTGGCGAACACCATCCACATGCGCGGGCTGAGATTGCTGTCCAGATCCAGAGCGTCGTAGATCACCACCAGAGACGCCGTAGCAACGATCAGGGCGACCACGGGGAACTCTCTTTTCGCCCCCCGCACGCTGGTGTTCAGCGCCTCCTGATACCAAGTGCTCGCCCGCGCCACCCGTCCCTTACGCCAACGGCCGAAGTCCGAGTCCAGCCGGGTATCATAGCGGTAGACCGCCACGACGCCGGTCAGCGTGTAGGCCGTGGCATTGCCGGCGGTGTCCCACGCGCTCGCCAGCCGGTAGTTGATCGCAGGCACGATCACGTTCTGCGCCGTTCCGACATAGCTCTGCGCCAGCACCCGGTCAGCCGCAGTGGCGTCGCGCAGAGCCTGCGTCTGGTCCCGCAGCCCCTGGGTCGTCACCCGGGCAGCATCCGCGGCCGCAGCGCTTCCGGCCGCGGCCAGGACGCTGGCGGCGGAGGCGTCCTGGTTGGCCTTGGCGGCCGCAGCACGCTCCGCCGTTGCCTTGCCCACCGTGGCGACGTCGCCGAAGGCCTGCTCGATGTTGTTGTCGGCGCCGCCGACATCGGCCAGGCCATAGGGGTTGGAGGTTTCGTTGTAGGGGTCCAGGTTGTATTTGCCGAGCCGATCGGCCGAAGCGGCGAGGGTTGCATCGTCGATCGTCATTCTCTCCACCCTTCCAGTTCAATCTTCGCGGAGGTGTAGCGGCTGGCCACATAGGTGCCGGTGTGGTCATCCACGCGGCGGAAAAGCCCGCCATAGCGGAAGCAGTCGGCGGGCTTGGCGTTCGGCAGCCAGACCAACGGATTCCGCTTCCCCGAGCGCATCGCCATGTCGAAGAGGTCATCCCGCAGCGACTTGTCGACCACGCGGCGCTCGATGGTGACCATGCGCTTGGTGATGCCGGGCTCGACCCACACCGAGCCGCCCGGCATTTCGATCCGCTCGTCGTTGCTCTTGACGCCTTCGCCGCTCGAGCCGACGTGGCGGACGAAGGACAGGCCATCGCCGGCCCAGGCCAGCCCGATCCGGTAGCCGGTGTCGTCAGACCCGTCGGGCTTTGCCGCCGGTCCCCAGAGCGTCCACACGATCACCTTGACCCGGCAGAGCGGCACCCGGACATGGATGTCCTTCGGGTAGAGCTGCTCGTCCCGCGGATCGAGGTCGCCGCGCAGCCAGTTCGGCGCGCCGGCCCGCAGCTTCTTCGGGTCGGTCAAGCTGGGCACCACGCGGCGATCGCGGCCGATGGCATTGCGGGTCGTGGCCCGCTCGACCTGCAGGTCGCTGTCGGCAAAGCCCTGCATGCGGCAATAGGCCGACTGCCGCAGGTTGGTCTCATAGAGCCCGCCATAGCTCATGTAGATGGGGGAGGCCCACTCGAAGCGGATCCAGACAGGGTCCGTCCTGGTCCCCGTCCG
Source organism: Azospirillum sp. TSH100 (assembly GCF_004923295.1). NCBI lineage: Bacteria > Pseudomonadati > Pseudomonadota > Alphaproteobacteria > Rhodospirillales > Azospirillaceae > Azospirillum > Azospirillum sp. TSH100. The sequence continues at coordinate 24,650 of NZ_CP039641.1, read as the reverse complement.
CTTCGACACCGCCCGGTCCCCCAGCGGGAAACCCTTCATGGCGTCCAGAGGGCCTGTGACCTCCCAGACAGCGTTGCTGGTGATGGTGCAGGGGTTCTTCCCGGCCGGGTTCACCACCTCGTTGCGGTCGGCCATGAAGCCGGTCAGTGCTGCCATCGATCAGCGCTCCACAGAGAGGGTGGCCCCGCCGCCGCGGTCCCGGTTGGTGCGGCCGGCGATCACCGCGGTGGCGCCGGCCTCGAAGCCGGCGATGTCATCGGTGATCGAGACGCCGGCGCCGATCCACAGCCCGGGCGCGCCGTCGCGCACCCGCAGTTCATAGGCCCGGGGCGGATTGGCCTTCTCCGCCAGCCAGAGGGGGGCTTCCGCATCCGCGTCGGCCTGCAGGGTCAGGTGCGTCTCAATGCGCTCCACCTTGCCGGAGATGCCGTAGGCGGCGGCGATGACAGGATCGGTGACGGTGATCGATTCCCGCCATTGCTGGGTCCACAGCGCCGCATCCGCCGGGGTGGAATTAGGCGCCGCATCGGAGGGGGACGGGTTCTCGGCATACAGCACCGTCACCGTCTTGGTCGGCACCACGCTGCTGGTGGAGCGGGGCTTGAGCCCGGGGGTGGCGCCGGTGGCCTTGCTGTAGCTGCGCGCCGGTGTCACCCCGGTTGCGCGCGGCAGCCGCGTCACCACGATCCGGTCATCGTCGCGGTCGATGTACCAGCGGCCGCGCGCCACGCTGCCCACCAGCTTGCCATAGGCATCCCGGTGGGTGGTGCCGGCGCCGGCCGTCAGATAGAGGCCGATCGTCCGGGGAACGGCGTCCATGCCGCTGACGTCGGCTGTGGTGGCCAACCCCCCATGCTGCACCGCCAGGAAGGCGATCACCTCGCCGATATACCGGCGCCAGGTGCCGCCGGTCTTATCGCCCTGCACCTCGACCCGGAAGTCTTCGTACTTCACGGCGGTGTGGATCATGCCGGTGGCGGCATCGACGCGGAGCTGGTTGGAGGCTGGGACGCCGGCCGTCTTGGAGACGGCGACGCCCTTCGACCATCCCCGCGGCACGTCGTTGATCGCCTGCCCACCGTTGACCGACCACACATGCAGCAGGCCGCCGGCAGCCGCCCCGAAGTCGATCACGCCCAGGTAGGTTGGCTGCACGAAGAGGCAATGGCCGAAACACCGCTCCTTCAAGGTGTTCTTCAGCGTCGCCGGCCCTTCGTACCCGCCGGTCCCAAGGTATTTCGCACCGTCTTTTTGGATCGGCGTGTCGAAGTCCAGCTGCCTGTCATAGACCGGCAGCTTCAGCTCGGTCTGGTCCGGCACGATCAGGCCGGCTTTGGCCCGCCAGATGGTCACCGCCGTCGACAGCGGGGCGGCGTCATCGACCACCCGCTCGGTAACCGACTGGACGATGTAGTCGGTCAGCAGCAGGTTCAGCGGCCGGATGCCGAGCTGCGGCCGCAGCCAGACGCCGGCGGTAATGTCGTAGACCGAGGCGTAGCGGGGCAACTGGTCCAGCTCCGCCATCCGGACGTTGATCAGCCTCAGATCGTCGATCTGGGCCTTGGCATCGGTTGCCGCCGCCGAGACGGTGACGGTCGGCCATTGCCCGACCAGCGGCAACCAGGTCACGGCTGCCGGATCGTCGTCGCTGCGCGACTGGTAGGCCACCGAGCCGGCGCACAGGTGCCAGCGATGCTGGTGCCCGGTGGCCATGTGGTAGGCCACCAGGTCGTAGAGGTGGACGTCCATGGATGCTCCCTTATGCAGCCCGGGCCGGTTTCAAATCGGCCAGTTCGGCCTTCAGCCCGGCGATCGCCTTCAGCAGCGCGCTGATCAGCTTGTCGCGCTGGTCCTGCGCATCGCCTTCGACCTCGAACTGCCCGGCGGCGATCTTCCGGACCGTCTCGTTGAGCAGCCGCAGCTCGGCCAGGATTTCCCGTTGGTCCGACACCACCGGGCGCGCCGGCGGCGTGATCGGCGTGACGGACGACGGGTACCGGTCGTTGGCGACCACGGCATCGTAGGCATGGGCAATCCGCATGCTGTCGGCCGAGCTGGCGATGGCGGCGCCGCCGCCCTGCCACAGCAGCTCCGGCCCGCGCTCGCCCACCCAGATTGCCCCGGGCGGCGTGGCCAGGGTGCCGGTGGCAAAACCAGGGATGTGTCGCGAGCCAGTCAGCACCTCATCGATGCCGAAATCCCGGAACCATTGCGCCAGATTGAATCCGGGGTTGCGCGCCCGCTCCGCCTGGATGTCGGACATGCCGCCGAAGTTGGTCTCGATGTCCGCATTGCTGAAGGCGAGCAGGCGCCGCCGCTTGTCCGCGATCGTCGTGACCGCCGTCTCGAAGCTGCTCGCCTTGCCGCCGGTAGTGGCGAGCCAGATGTTCAGCGACTCGTCGATGCCCCCCTGCCACCCGATCTGTCTGGTGACGGCCAGCTGCTGCCCGGCCGACAGGCTGTCCCAATCGGCCTGCACCGCGGTGGGGGCAGCATAGCGGGTGGAATTTACTGTGGTCGGCTGCGTCGTACCGGGCGTCGTTCCGGACGTCGTGCCGGTAAGCCGTTGCAGCGGCGTCAGCGCCGCCTGCCAGACGGCGTAGGACTGATCCATGACGCTCTTCAGGTCAGACAGGCTGCCGAGCTGGCGCTGCCCGACGTTCGCCGCCTCGGTCCGAGCCTTCTGAAGCTCCTTCAGCTGGTCCTGTGCTGTCTTCAGCTGGGTCTCGGCTGTCGCTGCGGCGCTGTCCGGCGCCACAGTGCCGAGTTCCCGCTCCACACCGAGCACCATGTCGTAGAGGGTGCGGGCGGTGCCGCCGCTGTTCTCCTTCTCCAGGGTCGTCAGCGTCTGGCCCAGGCTGATCAGCGTCGACCGGGCGGTGTCCTTATCCGTGTCGCTGGCGGTGGTCGACCGCACAATCTGCAGGGCCACATCCCATTGGCGCTTGGCCTCGTCGAGACGCTCCTGCGGCGAGATCGGCGCGTCCTGGCTGATGGCCAGGGCATCGCGGGCGGCAGAGAACTGCTTGGCCGCCTGCGACACCTTCAGCGCGCCCTCCTGGAGGTCGCTTATGAAGGTTTGGCGCGCGGTGATCTCCTGATCGTACCAAGCCAGGACGTCGGTCTGGGCCAAGGTGAACGCCTTGTTGCCGCGTTCGGCGCGCTGCACCAACGTCAGCAGCGAGGTGTCGTAGCCGTTGCTGCGGGCCTGGGCCAGCTCCACCGCCTGCTGCTGGTCCAGTGCCAGCAGCCCAGACCCGCGGTCGTTGCCGACGGCCGCCTGCAGCCGGCTGTTCAGGTCAGCGGTGTAGGCCCGCAGGTTGGCAGCCGCCTCAACGGCAGCCTTGCCGGTGGTCTTCAGGGCCTGGGCAAGCGCCCCGATGTCACCGCCGAAGGTCTTGGTGACAAGGTCCAGTTCCGCCGGCTTCAGGTCGGTCAGCAGGTTGGTCAGGGCCGCGTTGAAGATGTCCCCGGCCGCCGAAATGTCGACCCCGGCGGCAGCCAGATTGCGCGCGTTCTTGTCGCGGGTGGTGCCCAGGTCCTCGATCTGGTTGAGGAACTCGTGGTCGGAGGCGGTGTTCAGCAGCCGCCGGGCTTCCGTTTGAGCCTCCTTCTTGACCCGCGCCCGCGTCTCCGCCTCGATCTGGTCCACCGTGGTGGCGAGCGCCGGGTCCAGCTGCACCGCGGCCTCGCGCAGCGCCTGGAATTGCCCGGTCAGCGTCGCCATCGACTGCTCGACCGTCGTGTAGTCGACCGGGTTCTTCAGCTGCTCGAGGTAGGATTTCAGCTGGCCGGTGGCGAGGCCGACGTAGCTGTCGCCGATCCCGAGCTTCTTGGCGCGGTCCAGCTCCTCGAGCATCGGTTTCAGGCTCTCGGCCGTCGCCAGCTTGGCCGCATGGGTGACGCCGCCCAGCGTCTTGTCCAACTCCGACAGGGCCGTGATGCCGGCGTCGATCGAGGCGCCCAGCCCGATGTCCTTGGCAGCGTCTTCGTAGGACGTCGCCTTGGTGTTCTGGATCGCCTTGAGAACGTTCGGGCCGGCGCTGGTCAGGCCGCCCTGCTCGAGCAGCGTGTAGCGCAGGAGGTTGCCCAGGGCGTCATCGCCCTTGCCGAACTCCTTATAGGGCACACTGCCGGCGACATAGAGCCCCTTCGCCGCAGTTTGGCCGATCCCGAAATTCTTCGCCAGGGTGCCGCCGCCAGAGGCAGCCGCCGTGAAGATGGCAGAGAAGGCGGACCCCAGCTGCTGGGCGGCTTTGGGGTCACCATCGTTGTCGGTCAGGTAGTTGCCCGACGTCGCCGACTTGCCGCCGGTGTTGATGGTGATGTCAGCGCTCGCCGTCGGCCCCACGGTGGGCTTCTGGGTGCCCAGCGCCGCCATGATCGCGCTGATGGCGGCGGCCGCCACGATGCCCCACGGGCCGCCGACCGCGCCCATCCCCCAGATGCTGGCGCCGAGGCCGGCCGCACCGGCACCCATGGCCGCGCCCGACAGCGCGCCCAGGGCCTTGGAGCCGGTGGCGTTGCCCACCATCGTGCCGCCAAAGCCGCCGATGACACCGTAGGGCATCGCCGCGCCAATGGTGCCGGCCGCACTGGCCAGCCCGGACCCTGCGCTGGTCAGCACCGGCGTGCCGGCGGTCACGCCGCCCGGCACACCCATGACGCCCGCCGCGGTGGCGGACTGTGCGCCGGCTGCTGCTGCTGCCGCCTGCCCGCTGGTGGACAGGCCCAGCGCCCCGCCGATGGACGACTGGGCGAAGGAGGTGGCTGCATTCGCCCAGCTGGCGCCGGCACCGCCCTGCAGGAGCTGGTAGCCGGATTTGCCCAGGCTGATGATGTTGGAGGCCGATGAAAGCAGGTTGCCCGCGCCGGCGACGGTGGTGGCCGATCCGGAGGCCGTGCCCGCCGCGGTCTGGCCGCTGCCGCTGCTGAACAGACCGGCGACCCAATTCCAGATGCCGGAAATTGCGTTGGAGAAGCCGCTGTAGACGGCCTGTGCCCCCGCCACCAGGGTCCCGCCGGCGGAGTCCGAGGCCCGCGCCAGGGCCTTGGCGCCGTCGGCCGCATCGTCCAGATGGTCGGCCGCCGAGATCGCGTTCTCGCCAATGTGGCTGATGGCGCGCGACTGCACCTCGATGGTGGTGGCTGCGTTGTCGTTGGCCGTCGCGGTGCCGAGCACCGAGGCCACCAGGGCCGACTGCGAGGCGTTGAGGTCCTGGGTGCTGCCGGCCGCGCTCTTCGCCGCGTTGGCGGCGTCCAGCTGGGCCTGCAGCGCATCCTCCTGCGCCTTCGTCACGCCCCCCACCCGGGTGCCGAGGGAGGAAACGTCGGTCCCCACCGTCTTCACCGTGGCGCCGAAGCGCTCGATGTAGGTGACCGTCTCCGCCGGCAGGGCCCGGTCGCCCTTCATGTACTGCTGCACCCGGGTCGGGCCGGCGTTGTAGGCGGCCGCGGCCATCGTCCAGTCGCCGCCGAACTGCCGCCCCAGCATCGCCAGATACTTGATGCCGCCGCGGACGTTGTCGCGTGTGTCGCTGGCATCGACGCCCAGCCACTGTGCCGTACCCGGCATCAGCTGCATGACGCCCTGTGCGCCGGCGTCGGAGCGGAGCAGCGAGCCGTCGGCGCGGGTCTGGCGGAAGTTGCTCTCGATCTTGGCGACGGCGAGCGCCACCTCCTCCGGCACGCCCTGGGCCCGGGCTTCCGACCGGATGGTGTCGACGATGGCGCCGCCGTCGGCGATGGCCACCGGCATGGGCGCGCTGCCGGCCATCGGCGCCATGTTCAGTGCCGCGGCGCCGCCGGCGACCTGGACCCACATGGCATTGGCGGCGGACGAGCCCAGCCCGTTGGTCACGCTGCCGACGATGCGGTCCAGCGCGCCCGGATCGTTGGCCGGCTTGGGCGTGTTGTCGTTCGCCGGTGCGATGGGCCCGGACATCAGCTTGGTCAGCGTCCCGGTCAGCCAGGTTTCGGCCGGCTTGGTGATCAGCGCGCGGGCGGCGACGCGCTTCATGTCCTCGATCAGCGCCTTGCCGGCATCGCCCAGCTTCTTCACCCCGACGATCATGTCCTCGACGGCGTGGGTGATCGGCTGGCTGATGTTGGCGGCCTGCTGGGCGGAATCCTGCAGCACCGACTGCACCCGGGCCAGTTCGCCCTGCTGGCGGATATAGGCCTGGGTGCCGGCGTCGGTGAGGTCGACCCCCTTGTCGCGCAGCGTGTTGGTGGTCTGCAGGATCGCCACCGCCTTGGCCCGCTCGGCGTTGGACTGGCCCAGCATGGCGTATTCGGCGTTGGCCAAGTCCACGGCCCGGCGCTGCTCGGCCGCCATCTGGGCGAAATCCTGCGCCCGCTGGGCCGTGTCGCGGGCCAGAATGCCGCTGGCGATGCCTTTGATCTGACCGGCGTCCTGGGTCGGGTCGAGACCGCGCTTGCGGGCCTCCGCCAGGGCCTCGTTCGCCAGCCCGGCCTCGTGCGCCGCCTCCGCCCCCTTGCCCCAGGCCTCCGCCAGCCGCTTGGCGTCCTCGGTCTGCTGGCGCAGCGTGGCGTCGAATTGCGCCGCCTGGACCTTGCGCTGGGCATCGTCGACGGCCTTCAGGCGCGCGACGATGGCGTCATACGGCTCGATGGTGCCGCGCGCCGCCTCGGCCAGGGCCTTTGCCTGGATCTCGGCGTCCCGCACCGCCGCGGTCGACCGGCCGTAGGCCTGCGCCAGCAGCTCGTTGCCGGCAACCTCCCCCGCCGCGGCCCGGTTGGTGTCGTCGATGCCGACCTGGAGCTGCAGCAGCGCCTCGCGCCGGCGCTGGATGCGGATGTTCTCCGCGTTCAGCCCTTCCAGGCGTTCCTTGCTGATCTCGTCCTCGGCCTTCAGCGCCGCGGTGGCCAGGGCGCGCTGCACCGCATTGCCCTGCAACGACTGCGACAGCCGGTCGACCGCGTGCGTCTGGGCGTCGACATATTCGCGCCCCTTCGCCTGCTGTGCGATCCAGGCCGCCGTCTCGCTGGATACGTCGTTGGCGGCGCGATGCGCCGGCACGGGACCCGATGGCGCAGCCGCCGCGGTGGATGCCTTGGCCCCGGCCGCCCGCTTGGTCACCTCGTCCAGGCGCTTCTCGAGCGTCGCGATGTCGGCCCGGGCGCGGTCGACCTCCTGGGTCAACGTCACCGGGTCGATGGTCGTGTCGGCGATCAGCCCGTCCAGCCGCGTCTTCGCATCGGTGATCCGCTGCTGCAGGGCTGCAGCGTCCTCTTCGCCGAACAGCCGGTCCGCGATGTACGAGCCGATGATCGTGCCGCCGGGCGACGCCACATAGGCGCCCATCTTCGCGATCTTCCCGAACCCCTCCAACGTCGGGTTCTGGATGAAATCGGCCATCGCCTTGAAGCCGTCCGACAGCGCCACCGTGACGCGGATCGCGATGCTGCTGGTCGCCGCAGCCTCAATCAGGCGGTCGAACTGGACGCCCAGCTCGTGCATCGCCTCGGCGGCCGGCGACATGGCGTCCTTGCGCATGCCGTCGAAGCGGCGGTGCAGGGCGTCCAGCACGATCCCCAGGGCTTCCGCCTGCCGGCCATGCTCGGACATGGTCCGGACCGCCGCCATCTCCGCCGGCGTCAGGATGCCGATCGCCTCCTGGAGCTTCACGATGGCCGGATAGCCCTCGGTGGCCAGCTTGGTCAGGTCCTTGACCGCGTCATCGACCTTGCCACCCAGACCAGCCGTCATATCGCTGCCCAGCTGGGCCAGTTCGCGGCCCATACTGGCGCTGATGCCGCGGGTCGATGCCAGCACCTTGGCCGATGCGAAGGATTCATCCTTGCCGGCGCCGCCCTCGTAGAGGGCCTTGCCGACGTCGCGCAGCTGCGCCGCCGTCGCCTGGGCCGTGGTGCCGTAGGCGCGCATCGTGGTGTTGAGTTCGCGCGTCTGCCCGCTGATCGAGATCGCCCGGGCGGAGACCAGGGCGAGGGCGCCGACGACTGCCGTGATCCCCAGCACCACCAGCGTGGTCGGCGACACCAGCAGGGCCATGGCGCGGGTCAGCCCGCCGACGGCACCTGTGGCCTGCGGTCCCTGCTGCATCATGATCAGGAGCGGGTTCTGCCCGCCGGCGAGCTGCACCGCCGCATCCTGGATCTGGTAGGTGAGATTGGTCATCTCATGCGCTGCCAGCTTGGTGCTGGTGGCGCTGCGCGTGGCCAGTTCGTGCTGCTCCTTCAGCGCGGCCGACAGGGTCTGGTATTCGGCCTGCGACAGCCGGGTGGTGCCGATGCCGTCGCGGTAAGCCTTGTCCAGCAGCGCCTGCTGCTGCGCCAGCTTGTCGGTCGCCCGGAAATTCTTATCCAGGGTGCTGGCGAGGTCGCGCAGCCCCTCCTCTTCCTTGCGCGTGGCGACGGCCGCCGGCGACAGGACGGCGGTCAGCCGCTCGATGTCGCTGGCCAGTTCCTCCTCCGACCGGCCGGCCGCCGCGGCACCGGCGCGCAGATCTGCGACGGCCCGGTCATAGCGCTGCTGGGCCGCGACCGCCGGGTCGATCGACGCCATCACCGCTTTGTAGGAGGCGGCCAGCTTCTCGTTGTCGGCCGCGGTGGTTTTCGCCGCCTTCGCCGCCGGATCGTTGGCGGCGGCATAGGCGGTCAGCAGGCGGGTGGCCTCGGCTTCGTCGACGCCGGCGCGGCGGATCACCGCCTGCAGCTCGGTCAGTCCGGCCTGATACTTGCGCTGGGCGGCGTCGACCAGCCCCAGCGACACCCGGTAGGCCTCCACCTCCGCATCCGCCGCGGCGAAGGCCGCCTCGATGTCGTGGAGCCGCTCGGCGGAGCCGTCATCGCCGAAGGTGAGGGACGTGCCGTTGGAGGCGCCCCGACCGGTCACGGCATAGCGGGTTTGCCCGATCGTCGCGGTGTTGGCGGTTTGGCGGGACAGGCCGACGCTGTCGTTGATCGCCTTCTGCGCCGCGCTGACCCCGCGCAGCGAGGCTTCCAGGCCCCGCGCGGCGGCCGTCCATTCGGCGAAGCTGGCGCGGCCGGCCTGGAAGTCGGCATTCATCGCCTGCAGGGCGCGGGCGGTGCCGTTGACCCCGCTGGTGACGCTGCCGGCGACGGCGTAGATGTCCGCCAGGGCGCCGGCCCAGCTGCCGGCCGCCGCGGTGGCGGCCGCCATGCCGGCAGTCTGGGCATCGGAGGCGGCTTCCATCGCCCGCATGCCGGCGAGATAGCGCTCATGCTGGGCGGTGACGCGCTGCACCGCCTGTTCCTGCTGGGCCAGGATGTTGGCGCGGAGCTTCTCCTTGTCCGCCAGGGACAGCTCGGAGCGGTCCAGGTCCTCGAGCGCCTGGCGAAACTGTTTGGTTGCCGCCGCGACCTTCGCCGCCAGCCGTTCGGCATCGCCGAAGGACTTGGCCAGCTGCTCGCCCGTCTTGCTGACGCGCGCAACCCGGGTTTCGGTGGTCTGCGCCTCCTCACCCACGCGCTTGATGGCGTTGGCCGCCGCATTGGCGCCGGCAGAGGCGTGATCCTCATAGCCGACGCTGAGGCTTTCGACCTGTGACGTCATGGGTGCCTCACTGGCGCGGCTTGATGATCAGGGCGGGGGATTCCACCGGCTTGCCGCGACGGTTGCGCGAGCGGCCGGCATAGCGGCCGGTGCGGTGGCGCTGTTCCTGCTGCAGGATGTACTGGCCGCTGAAGCGCATGCTGTAGACGCGCTGGACGTCGACCAGCACACCGTAGCGGCTGCGGATCGCCTTCACGGCATCGTCGAAGATGCCGGGGGGGACGCTGTAGGACAGGGACTTCCCGCCCACCAGCTGGACGTCGACCTTCCGGCTGTAGGCGTTGATGTTGTAGACCACCAGCTCGGCGCCGGGCGGCACCAGGTCCGCGTCGAAGGCGGCCGCCGGCATGGCCCGGCCGTTCACCCCGATCCAGAAACTGTCGCGATAAGCCCCGTGCTTGCCGTTCTTCGGGCGCGCCGGCAGGCCCGAGGCGGCCGGGCTGCGGTTCTTCAGGAACGACAGGGCGAAGGTGGCGACCGCCCCCATGTGGTTGAACCGGTAGACGATCTTTCCGACCGGGGCCGGCGCCACGCTGTCCTCGTCCGCCCCCTCCCGGCCGTCGACGAAGCGGCGGTAGGAGGAGGAGGCGCGGCCGTCGGCGATCAGTTTTCCCGCCGCCGTCCTGGCCGCCTCGGCCAACCGCCGGGACTGCGCTTCCGGCGACAGGGTGCGGTCGATGAAGAGATCGAGCCGGTGGGCGAAGACGGCAGCTTTGGCCATGGTCAGTCCTCGGTTTCCGTCTTCGCCTGTTCGGCCTTCACCTTGTCCGTCCACCACTCGGCATGGACGGCGTCCATGGCGCGCAGGAGGCGGAACAGGGTGGGGAAGTGGAGCCCGTGATCGGCGGCGTAGATGCGCGCGACCGACCACGGGATGTTGCCGGGCATGGCCGGTCCCATGCCGCCGGCCCGCCACTGGCGGTCGTCGGCAAGGGCGTGCCAGGCGCGCCAGGCCCATCTGGTCCAGGGCAGGGGGTCGACCGCCTCGCCTTCCTCCGCCAGGAGGTCGGCGACCATCTCCGCTGCGTCGGGTTCCTCCTCCGCCAGGTCGGCCAACAGGTCGTTGTTGGCCGCCTTGCGGTTGAGGTGATCGCGCAGCGCGGCCGTTAGTTTCCCTCCGCTTCCTTCATCTCGTCGGCGTCGGATTCGGTCGCCATGTTGGCGGCGACGAAGGCGAGGCCGAGCAGCTTCTGGCCCTGCGGCTCCTGGATCAGGGTGCAGAAGCCCTCGAAATCGAGGGTCTGGCCGCGGACCACGCAATTCTCGACGTCGATCAGCGCGTGCTTGATCAGGCACTTGGCGTTGATCTGGCGCTTCAGCGCCGCCGGCAGGCGGGAGGTGTCGCCGCCGAAGCCCTGGGCCGCCTTGCGCTGCAGGCGGGCCTGCATGTCGGTGTAGTCGTCGCCCAGCGGCTTGGTCCGGATGCGCAGGGCGCGGTCCGGATCGGGACGGACCCAGCGGCCGTTGGCCAGCACGTCCTCGTCCACCAGCAGATCGTCGAGAGCGTCGGAGGTGTTCAGCAGATCCTTCATGGCGAAAATCCCATTGGTCGGTTGGTCGGATATGCGCGATGGATGGGCGGGCGCCGACCAAACGCCCGCCCGCGGCCCGCGCGTGCCGTCCTGCCGCCCCGGTCAGGGGCAGCCTCTTTCCCGTTGGTCGCGGGATCTCTGGGTCAGCGGTAGAATTCGAGGCGGTTCACGATCAGCTGCGCGTTGGTCAGGCTGTCCGCCGAGGCGGTCAGCTTGACCGGCAACATGACGTCCTGGTTCTTGCCGCCGACGCTGGGGTCGCCCTCACGCGGGGTCAGGCGCGGGGCATCCCAGACCACCGCCTGGACGCCCTTCTGCAGCCGCGTGTTGATGCCGGTCGCGATGCCGGCCATCACCTTGGTCAGCAGGTCGGCGTTGCCGAAGTAGGTGTCCAGCTCGACGGACACGTCGAAGCTGCCGTCGTTGACGTCGACGGAGGCCGGCGCGGTGTCGTCGCCATCGGCGGCGGCGTCGATGGCGCGGAGGTTGTTGTTGATCGAGAACTTGATGCCCTTGGCCCAGTTCGGCTTCTTCAGCGCCGAGCCGCCCTCGCCGATGCGGCCGCAGTTGGCGCTGAACGCCATCACCGGGTAGAGGGCGCTGTCCGGCGCCGGGTCGGGGGTGTCATCCAGGGACACCTGTCCGGGCGTGCCCTTCAGGCCCATGAAGGAGATCGAGCCGGTGGCCTTCTTCTTGGCCTGCCCGCCCATCTCCAGCGTGTTCACCCGCATGCCGTTCTGGCCGATGTAGGTGGGCGTCGTCTGACCCATGAAGCCACGCTCCAGGGTGAGGCCGATCTTCTGCACGCCGTTCAGCAGCACATCGCCGAAGAAGGCCCGGATCGTCTTTCCGGTGCCGGTGTCGGCCGCCCAGCCCGCCGGCAGGTTGTCCAGCGTCAGCTTGCGGGCGGTGATGCCGACGATGCGGCCCCAGCCGTTGGTGGCGGCGGTGGCGAAGCGATAGGCCGCGCCGGTGTCGCCGACCTTCACCCACTGGCCGATCATCAGGCCCAGCGTGGTGAAGTCCAGCCCGCCGGCCTGGGACGTCAGGCCGTCGGCGACCGCCTGGATGTCGCCGGCGGCGCCTTCGAGCCCGACAACCTTCATCCGCGCGGTGGCGGGCGGGGTGCCCTCGTCCACCAGGCCGCCGCCGACGAAAGCCGGGGCGGTCGCGCTGCCGGTGGTGACCTTGGCCAGCTTGCCCTTGTTGGCGGTGCCGAACCCGCTGAAATAGACCAGATGCCCGGCGGCGAAGGCGGCGGCGGAGGCAACGGCGACAATCTGGGAAGCGGCGGTGACGGACTGGATCACGCTTGCGGGCGTGCCGTCGTTGTCACGGGACGGCGTGTTGGCCCAGAAGTTGCCGAAGGCGGATTCCATCTCGCGCGACAGCAGGCTGGCGTCGACGGGATAGTGCCATTCCAGGGCGAACTGGCCGCCGTTGTCCTGGCCGACCATGGTGGGGTCGGAGGACATGCGATCGTCGCGGATGTCTTCGCTGTCCTCAAACACCGGCTTGTTGGTCAGGGCGATCGAGGTGACGCGCTGCCGCTGCATGCGCGGGTTGTTGGGCGTGACGCCATAGGTGGGTTCCCACACACCCGTCAGGCGGACACGATTGGAACTGGTCATTGGCGGCTCCTTCCGGCCAAAGAAAAAGCCGCCTCAGAGGGCGGCCATGGATCGCAGGAAAGGGGAGGGGGATCAGTCAGCCGAGGCGGTCTCGGTGCTGTCCGCGGTGGCCGGCGCCAGCTCGTCCACCGGAAGCATGGTGTCCGGCTGCGGATCGGTGGGAGCGGCGATCGCGCTGGGCGGGTCGACCGCGGCGGGCTCCTCCGACACCTCCTCGATGATCGCGAGATGTTCGAGGCGGACCCAGTCGGCGAGCGTCAACACGCCGTCGATGTCACGCTCGGTGACCTCCTGGCCAATCGAAAAGCGGCGGGTGGGGGTGTTGAACGGCTTGATGACGATGTGCTTGCCCATGGGGCTAGGCTCCTCTTTTCCAGTCGATGGTGATGGACATGCCCCACCAGGCGCCGGACTCGTCCTTGGCGCCGATGGGGTCGAAATGGCAGCCCTGGAACTCCAGGCTGCCCAGCTCCTGCCCGCGGACCATGCCGGCGAAGGCGGTCAGCAGCTCCCGGTTCGGCCGGGAGCTGGCGCCGACCGGGCTGAAGACGGTCAGCGTCAGGCTGCCCTCCTCCTCCCACAGCTCCTCCGTCGGGTCGCCGGCGCCGATCGACGCCTGGTCCCACAGGTCGCCGGCGACCAGCACCCGCCCCCAGCACTGCGGGCGATCGTCGGCGTCGAAGGGGGCCGGCGGCTTGAAGGCCTCGTTGTCCCATGCCAGCGGGCAGGGCCGCGGGGCGGTGTCCGACCAGGTCGCGTCGATGAAGCTGCGGATCGGGTCGAAGGCGTCGATGCTGGCCATGATCAGCCCCTTGCGTGCAGCCAGAAGCCGGCGCCGGCGCGCGGCCCTGGATCCTGGATGGTCAGCGGCCGGCCGGTGCCGCGCTGCCAGACGCCGTCGACGATCACCGGCTCGATCACCACGATGTCGTTGTGCTCGACCGGCACCGGGTAGCCGGCGGCGACCAGATCGGCCGTCAGGACGATCACCTGGTGGTCGCCCTGGACGACGGCGCCGGCCAACTCGGCCACGCCGAAGGCGCGCTCCAATCCCTTCACCACCGCCGTGGCGAAGGTGACCGGCGTGGTGGGCAGCTGGCGGCGGACCACGACGGGCTTGCCGTGGCGGCGCACCTGGTTGGCGAGATTGCGCGACATGGCCGTCAGCCCATTGCCGGCGCAACGAGCCCTTCGGCCCGCAGCGCTGCCATGATGTCGGCCGGGATGCCGCTGCCGCCCGGACCGGTGCCACCGATCCAGAATTCCTCCCGGACGGCGCCTTCGGTGCTGATCGCCTTCAGGGTCAGGTCGCGGCCCTTCCCCTCCCAGCGCAGCCGCACCAGGCGCAGCACCCCTTGGCGCAGCGACGCCGGCACTTCGTCAGGGACCCATCCGGCGGTGCCGGTGATCACCACGTCATCGTTCCAGCCGCCGCCCCCGCCCCAGCTGCAGCCGTCGCGACGGGACAGCAGGAGCGCCGCCGGATCGAGGTGCCAAGCCTCGGCATCGAGGAGGACACCACCCACCCGAACATCGACCGTGAAGGCATCAAGCGCCGGCCGCCATGGCAGGACCAGACGCCGCGCGGTCCGGACCTCAAGCGGGCTGAAGGTGATGGTCACCGCCTCTTCCAGAAAGGTGCGGCGCCGCTTCTGATCGGCGGCAGCCCCGCAGGCGGCGCACACCGCATCGCTGTCATCCCGGATCCAGTCGGTAAGCACCTCGGTGGACAGGTCCGCCTCGGTGATGCCCAGCTCCGCCCGCACGCGGGCGACGGTGACCAGCGACCGGTCGGCGACCGGGGCGGTTACGGTGAGCGCCGGCATGGGTCAGGCCGCCGACGTGGTGTCGGTGCCCTTGCCACCCTTCTTGGGCGGCTCTTTGGTCTCGGGCTCGACCGCGGCCTCCTCCGTCTCGTGCGGTTCGGCGACCTGACGGTCGATCAGGGTCTGGGCGCGCGAGCGGTCGAAGACCGCCACGTCTCCGGTGATGTAGGGCGGGCAGGGCTTGGTGAAGCGGATGGCGGCTTTGGTGGCCATGGGAGGAACCTCCTGGAAGAGCGGGCTGGCGGGACGAAGGGGCCGGCAGCGCCGGCCCCGGTGGATCAGGCCGGCGACGGCAGGGTGGCAAAGCCGCCGAACGCCCAGTGTGCGACCAGCGAGGCGGTGTCCGTGTCGGCCGCCGACAGATCGGCCTGGAACACGACGCGGACATGTCGGCGGGCCCCGGTCAGGCAGACCTTGCCGGTGACCTGGCCGGAGCCGCTGGCCGTCCGCACCACCCCGGGGGTGGTGATGGTGGAGAAGTCGGCGAAGGTGACGCCGTCGGCCGAGTCCTGGACCTTGAAGACGGGGATCGACAGCGTCTTGCCGGCGCCGAGGGTGGCGGTGAAGCCCAGCGTGACCAGGGCGGAGCTGGGCATGCCCAGCGCCTGACGGTCGATCACCAGGCCATTGATCGGGGCATTGTCGCCCCCGCCGCCGGCGACGATGGCGGTGATCGCCGAGGCGAGGCGCGCGGTGATGACCGAGCCGATGTCGGTCTGAAGGATGCGAAGCATCAGGGAACACTCCCGAATGTGAGGGGAAGGCGGCGGAGGCCGGGCGGGTCAGCCCGGGCTCAACGCCACCGCACGCCGGTGATCACGGCGACGGCGCCGTCATGGCGGAGGTGGAAATCGTGCTCGGCGATGCCGCGGAAGAGCGTCTCGTCCCGCTCGAAGGCGTTGCGCTGGGTGCCGTCCTCGGCCGTGTAGGTGCTTTCGGTCGACATGGCCAGCGACAGGGCGAGCGCGTCGAAGATCATCGCCTGCCCCATGTCGCAGAGCGTGATCTCGGTCTCGTTGCCGCCGGCGCCCAGGTTCTGCGGGATGCGCGTGGTGGTCTTGAACGGGATGCCCTTCAGCGTGCCCTTGGCCATCTCGTCCTTGAAGACGTAGAAGCCGTTGTCGTTCTTCAACGACAGCAGGAACTGCTTGATGCGCGGGTTGAAGAACCAGCAGGGGTTGAGCATGGGGATGTCGCCCAGCTCCAGCGCCAGGATGGCGGCCGCCAACTCCTGGTCGATGGTCTCCAGAGTGAAGGCGGCGTTGGAGGGGATCACGTTGTCCGGCAGGGTGATGTTGCGCAGCCCCTTCGGCCATTCGCCCGATCCGTCGCCGCGCAGGAAGGCGAGGTCCTCGGTACCGGCCAGGCCCAGGATCACGTCGTCCTGGATCATGCCGTCGGTTTCTGGATTGGCGTAGCGCAGCCAGTCGTTGGAGACCGGGACCAGCACGGTCAGCTTCTTGAAGGTGGCGACGATGTTGCCGGTCCCCTGCTGCTGGGTGCCGGCCTTGGCCCCCTCACCGCCATAGGTGCCGGTCACGCCGCTGGTCTGCTTGCCCATGCGCATGGTACCGCGCGGCATCGGGATGATGCGGGGACCGGAGCCGCGCACAACGGTCTTCGGCCGCAGCAGCTCCACCACCTCCTTCGACATGTCCTCGGCCAGCAGCGCGCCGCCCGAGGCCGCGGTGGCGGTGTTCAGAGCCTTGGTGACCGGATGGGATTCGCCCATGTTCTGGGTGGCCCACTGCTTGGCCAGCATGTAGTTGCCGCCGGCGTGGTAGAGCGACTTCACCAAGCCGCCGATCGCATAGACCTTGCCCTGCGGCGCAGCGGGCACGGTCTCCGGAATGACGGGGGCGTTCGGCTGGCCCGGACTGGGTTCGGCGGTTTCGGCGGCAAGCTGCTGGACCTTGATGGTACGCTCGATCTCGGCCTTCAGTTCCTTGCACTCGGCCTCCTTCGCGTCGAAGGCCGTCTTGTCCGCCGTCAGGGTGCCGAGTACTTCAACCGCCGTCGCGAACTTCTGGCGGAGCAGAGTGATGCTCATGGTGAACTCCTATGCACATGAAAAAAGCCGCCCGAAGGCGGCGTCTGCCCTTCGCCAGCGGCTACGGGGGGGTTAAGCAACGGCGAGCTGCAGCGCCTTCACGCGCCGTTCACGCTCGGCCTTTTCGACAGTTTGGGCGTCGGTCTCGTCGGGCTGCTGCACCTGGGCCAGGACGGTGCCGAGCTTCTCGCCTGCGCCGCCGATCAGGTCGACCGCGGCCTTGATGTCCGCCTCGTTGGAAGCCGACAGCACGCGGCCGGCCTTGAGGATCGAGGTGAAGGTCTTCAGCTTGGTCACCGCGGCGGCCTTGGTGGTCGCGGCGGTGGACAGGGCGGAGCAGTCGGCACCGCAATTGCCGCAGAAGGGGGTCATGCAGGGCGTACCGCAGCTGGCGCATTTGCGCGTCTCGCCCTCCTCGCCGGCGCAGCGCGCCAGCATCTCGGCCACCTCTTCGGTCGTCATCGCCACCAGGGCCTCGCCCAGGCGCTGCATCCCGTCGGCCAGCATGGCGGGCACGGCCGAGCCGTCTTCCTCGTAGGCCGCTTCCCATTCGACGTTGGACTGCAGGTAGCCGAACTGGTTCAGCAGATCGGCCATCCAGGCGACGTCGTAGAGCGACTTCACCACCAGCTTGGGCGCCGTGGCGCCGTCGCCGATCGCGCGGGTGACCAGCTCCCAGCCAGGTTCCAGGATGATCGGCGCCGCGCCGCTCTTGTAGGCCGTCCACATGGTCGACAGCCGCTTGCGCTGTTCGTCGGTCATCGGCCCGGTGACGCGGATCACCGGCCCCGCCGCCGGCCCGGCCGCGCCGGCGGAGCGCTGAACCACCAGCGCGTCGGGCTGGGCCGGGATCGAGACGAAGGAGAACTCGAGCAGTTCGGATTCGGTGAAGTCGAAGGCGCCCGATTGCAGGGGTTTCACCGTGATCGGGTTGAAGCCGATCGACACGCCCTTGACCAGGCCGGCCTTGACCATGCGGCACACCCGGTCGGCGGTCTCGTCAACGCCTTCGGGGAAGAACTCGACCAGTGCCGTCGTCACGCCGGCGTCGCGGGTGATCTCCAGGGCATTGGCGATCGGGAAATTCTGGTCGTGGTTCCAGAGGATGATCGGGTTCTGCAGGAAGTTGGCCAGCACCAGGCCGTCCTGGCGGACGATGTCGCCGGCGCGGTCGACCCCCTCGGTGGAGATGATGACGCGGACCTGGCGGGGGCCCAGGTCCTCGCCGGCGGAGACCGAGGCCTCGAAGAACTTGCGCTTGATGGTCATGACGGGTCCTTTCCCCCGCGCCTGCTGCGGGGAGAGCGTTGCTACAAGGGTCGGGGGCTCAGCCCTGGCGTTCGCTGTCCTTCGGCCGGCCGGCATCGTCCGGGGCCGATCCGGAAGCGTGGGAGCCGGTGGCCGCCATGTTGGTCGGGGCCATCAGCGTGTCGCCGCCCGCCACTGGCTGCAGCGACCGGTCGAACATGTGCCGCGCCTCGTTCTGGGTGGCGATGCCGCCGTTGTAGCCCTGGCGCGCGGTGGCCATACGGGTGGACGGGTCGGCGCGGAACAGGTCGGAGAGGTCGAAGTCCACCTCGAGACCCTGCTCGCGCAGGCGGAAGTGGAAGTCCAGCCGACGCTCCCAGCGGGTGAATTTCGGCGACAGGGTGTTGTTGAGGTAATCGGTATCCTGCGCCGCCACGTTGCCGTTGGTCGCCCGTTCCAGCTTCGCCACCTTGTGCGGCGGCATGCGGAAGAAGCGGCAGATGTCCTCGACCTGGAAGTTGCGGCTGGCCAGGAACTCCAGGTCGGTGGACTTCAGCGACAGGGTCACCGGCTTCAGGCCCTGCTCGAGCACGGCGGTGCCACCCTGCCGGTCCAAGCCGCCGTTCAGCTCCTCCCACTCCGCCTTGATCCGCTTGGCGGCCGGTTCGGACAGCTCATTGTCGGTGGCCAGCACCACCGATGGCTTGGCCCCGTTGGCGATCCAGGCCGAGGCGAGCTGCTCCTGCGCCATGGCCAGCCCGATGGAATCCCGGGCGAAGCCGATGCGGGACGCGCCGTAGAGCATCGAGAAGCCGAGGTCCTGCAGATGCAGCACATACTCCGCCGGCACCAGGAGGGTGCCGGTCTGGCGACGGAGCCGGTCGAAGATGGAGCGCTCGACGTTGCCGGAGGTGGCGAAGCTGTAGAAGACGGAGCCGTCCACCGCCTCCATGATCGTCACCTTGTCCGGGTTCATCGGGATCAGCTGCTCGGCCTGCCCCTTGCGGTTGGTCAGCACCACCGCATAGGCGTTGCTCTTCAGCCCCAGGCAGCGCTCGATCATGCCGGCGAACTGGTACCAGTCCTGGTACCGGTTCGGCCGGCTGAACAGCTTGGCCACCGGGTGATCCGTCACCTCTACCCGGCCGCCCGGCATCACGCGGCCGTCATCGAGGACGCGGTTCGGCAGGATGCGGTAGAGCTTGGGCGTTGCCCGGGCGACGTCCTCGGCCGGGATGGTGACGCAGGCGAACACGGTCGACACCTGCATGGCCGTCGATTGCGACACCGGCAGGCCGACGGCCGACCGGGTGGAAAAGAGGTTGAGCCAGCCGCCACCCCGCCCGCCACCGGCAGCGGCCGCCGCACCGCCGTCGGCCGCTGCAGCCGCGGATTTGCGGACCGGCGCCGCCATGCTGCCGAACAGCCCGCGCATCAGCCGGCATCCTGCAGGGCGGACCGGCGGGCCTGCAGCCAGACGCCGGCGAGCGTCAGCGACCCGCCGACGATGAACCCGGCCGGCGGCCATGCCAGCCAGGCGCCATAGGTGATGGCGCCGGCGCCGGCGACGCCGACCAGGTCGCGCAGGAGCACGCCCGCCGCCGCGGCGACGCGCTGAAACAGCTTCTTCATGGCGATGTCCCTCAGAACTTGCGGAGCCCGCGGTCCTCGTAGACCGACCGTTTCGGGGCCGGGTTGCGCTCCATCAGCGTCGCCGCATCCAGCAGGGCCATCAGCGGGTCGATCTTGGCGACGCCGGAGGCCTGCTTGGTGATCAGGAAGGCGTTGCGCGTCGGCTCCACCTTCGCGTTGCTGACCGACCAGTTCAGCAGGCCCTGGCCGGCATGGACGAAGGAGCCGTCGATCAGCTTGCGCTCCACCGTCTTGATCGTGCCGCCGAGCTTGTAGCCCTGCGGAATGCCCTGCACGAGACCGTTCTCCTGGGTGACCCCGATGTCCGCCAGGGCGTCGACCAGGGCGCCGATGCCGATCACGTCCAGACCGATGCCGGCGAACAAGCCCGAATCCTTCACCATCTGGACCACCTCGCAGACCCCGTCGATGTCCTCGGGGTAGTCCTTGATCACCGTCATGTCGCCGTCCTTCTGGAAGGCCTCGTACCAGGTGGCGTTGGCCTTGCGGCGCTCGAGCGCCACCGGGTGGGCCCAGGCATGCGCCCAGGCCAGCCACCGCTTGGTCCTCTTCTCGCGGCCGATCATGGCGAAGCCGAACAGATCGTCGGCGCCGCCGCCGTCAGCGCCGCAGGTGACCACGTCGCAGCGGTCGAGCAGCAGGCGCCGCACCACCAGGGTGCGGTCGACGTTGATCTCCCGCAGCCAGTAGTCGGCGCCGGCCCAGCGGTCGGACCGCAGGGCCATGCCGATCTCGATGTTGAGGTGCTTGGCCAGGAAGCCGCGCACCGATTCCTCGCCGTCCTCCTGCGCCTTGGCGAACTCGCGCACCAGGAACTCTTCGTCGACCGAGGTCCCGAGGTTCGGGTTGGTGACGTAGAAATAGGCCGGGTCCTTGTGCTTCTCCGCCTTCAGCAGATCGGCCGGGAACTCGTACAGCACCGGCAGGAACTTGCGGTCCTCGATGCGGCCGTCGCGCACCCCGCGGGCGTAGAGCAGCTTGGTGCGGAACACACCCCGCGGCGGCTCGTCCGACTGGGTTGTCAGGTAGATGATGAACCCTTCCGGCCGGCTGGCCAGACCGCCGGTGGCCTCGCGCAGCATGTTCTCCGCCCCATCCCGCTTGCCGAAGATCCACAGCTCGTCAATCAGGATGCCGACGGCCTTCTTGCCGCCGACCGTCTCGCTGTTGGCGGCGACCACCTTCAGCGTCGCGTTGGTCAACCGGTGGGTGACCGTCCTGGTGTGCTCCTGCACCAGCAGGAGGTCGGACAGCTCCGGATCCTTGGCGACCATGTCGCGAACCGGATCGAAGCTGTTTTTGGCGATCTCGATGGTGGGCGCCAGGATGATGAACTCCGCCGACTCCCGCCAGTTGAGCACCAGGGCAGTCAGCATGATGCCGGCCGCGGTGGTCGACTTCGTGTTCTTCTTGCTGATCAGCAGGAAGAACTCGTTGATCAGGCGGCGGCCGCTGTCCGGGTCGTAGGCCCCGAAGATGGCGGCCACGAAGGCCTTCACCCACGGCCGCGCCGCCTCTGCCATCCGCGGGCTGCCCGGGGCGTCGACCACGCGCAACTCGTTGAAGACGTCCATGGCCGCCTGGGCCTCGCCCGGGAAGAGCGGGGCGAACGGGATCAGGCTTTCGCGGGCGACGATGCGCCGCTCCCAGTCCGGGCACGCGGTGGTCCAGACTGGTTGACCGTCGAAGGGCGCCGCCATCAGCCGTTGTCCACCACCAGCTTGGGCGGCGGCCGCGGGGCGAAGCGGCCGCGGCTGGCCTCCACCGCCGCTCCCTGCTTCTGCTCCTTCTTCCCGAGCTTCTGCTTGCCGCCGGCGACGCCCGCCAGCTCGAGAACCTGGGCGATCGTCTTCAGCGTCATCGTGCGGGCCGGCAGGCTGACCGCCTTCAGCATCGCCGACCGGCGCTTGCCGTCCCGGTCGTCTTTCGTCTCCTCATAGATCGCATCCTCGATGTCATCGAGCTGCGACGTGGTGGCGTCCAGCTCCTCCAGCTGCCGCCTGGCCAGCAGCAGGACGTGGTCGACAAGGCCTGTCGGCTCCGCGTCGATCGCCGTGGCGCCGGCCGGGGGTGGCAGGGCCCGTTGCAGCGGCGGCAGCACCTCGCCCACCGGTTCCTCGGCCGCAGGAGCGTCGGCCGCCGGCGCCGCCGGTTTGGGGGAGGCCTTCCTCTCCGGCCGCGGGGGCCGGGCGGCCGGCTTGGCCGGCTCCCGGGTCCAGCCTTTTTCGCCGGCCCGCTTGCGGATCGCCGCCTCGGAGACCCCATGCTCGGCCGCCAGTGCCCGGTTGGACAGCTTGCCGGCGCGATACCCGGCCTCGATGGCGGCCCAGTCGATGTCCTTGCGCTTCGTCATGGGCTACCGCGCCCCCCGCGAAAGTGCGCACCTGGAATCGCCCAGGGAAAAATAATCTGCGCGTGGGACCCATACCGGTAGGGCGGGTACGCAGCCCCCCATGGATCGAAACCCCCTACCCCCCTCAGACCGCGTCCGGAGGTGCGCACAGCCGACGCGGCACGCCTTGGCCGTCGACGTACAAGAGCGCTGAAGCCGCGCGGCGCACGTCCTCAGAGGCCCGGTCAGAGAAGGAGGGATCGAGGACCACATGTCCCCGCAGCCCCATCAGCTTCTCGAGGTCGCAGCGGCGGTTGACCGCAACGATCTGGCACTGCCGGGCCACGGCCGGCCCGCGCAGGGCCAGGATGACCTCCCGCACGAGCCGCCCGACTGCATTGGTCAAGACGATGATCGTCGCCCCACCGTCCGGCAGGGTGTCGACCATCTCCTTCCTGGCCAGCTGGTGCTGCTGAAAGGCCGTTATGGCTTCGTCCATCATCCCCTCCTCACGCCCTGCCAAAGCGCCGCTGGCGGGCCTCTGCCGTCTTGCGCCCATGGCAGCCCCCCAGCTTGCCGTCCGCATGTGCGCGGCCGTCACCGCCCGCCCGTGCGCACAGCAGCTGGACGTTCTGCGGGTCCAGCTCGGCCCCGCCGTCGCGCCGCTCCTGGACATGGTCGCCGATCAGCTTGACCGGCGAGCCATCGTCCTCGTGCGTCTTGCCGCACCGCTCGCACCGCCGACCGCGCGCCTGGATCAGGCGGTCGACCAGCTGCTGCCACGCAGCCGACACCAGCACCGCGTCGGCCGTCTTGGCCGGCGGGTGCGCGGTGCGCACGTCCATGGTGCCCAGGCGGGGCTGCAAGAGCCCCAGGCGCCGCCCGCTGCCCTGGGGCTTCATGCCGGCACCGCGGCGTTGCCGAGGCGCGCGTCGATGCGCGCTGCGCGCTTACGGACATGGTAGAGGGTGACCGTCGACAGGGTGCCGAGCACGACATCGATCTGGGCCCGGTCGCCAGACGCCAGGGCCTTGGTCAGCTCGGCGCCCCAGCCCTCCGACACGCGGTCGACTTCGCGGGCCACCCACAGGAGGTCCACAGGCCGCGCCTGGTGCGCGCTGGGCGCCGGGGTCGTTGCGCACTGGCCCATCGTCAGCAGCCCCCCTGTAGGCCATGCAGGGCCGTGGGAGCCGCGTTCGGGGCGGTGCGCAGTGCGCACCGGTGCGCACCCTGGTGCGCGCACCAGCGCGGCAGGACGGCGTGGGGTTGTGCGACCATGGCAACCTTCGTGTTTACGATAATCACAGGCCGGCCTTCTCGACGGCATCGCCGTCGCCGTCGGCGTCAGCGGTCGCCAGATTGAGCGAGACCATTTTCCAGGGCGATTTGGGCGTTGCACGCTTGTAGAAGCGGACATACGTCCGGGTGCCATCGATGCTGATGCTGGCGCTGATCGCCTCCATCGCTTTGCACCAGCGGGGATCGTCGATGACAAGCCGGCGCAGCGCGAAGATGCGCTCCCGTGAAACCTGACCTTCCTTGTCCACCTGAAAGGCATGATCGACCAGAACACGGAGCTTTTCGTCGGCTCCATTTGCCCAATCGGCAATGCATTCGTCGATCAACGTCTTGGCGACCTGCAATTCAGGGCCGAAAGTCATCCGTTCCGAAATGGCAACTTGGATGCGAGCCTTACCGTCGAACGACGTGAAGCACAGGTTCCCCTTGTTGCCACCACGCTTTGCACCGTATTCGTCGGCCAGGATCGCCAGGAAAGCACCAACGTCTTCGAAGACGCCCACCTTGAAGGCCGTCAGCATTAACGCCAGTGATTGCGCCCGTTCCATCAGGTTCTTGACGAGCTGGTCTTCCAGCATCTCGGTCGGCTTCACCATGTGGGCCGGGATCAGCCGCCCGCGCGAATCCTCATAGTAGTTCGCACGATCGACCGTGGCCGGCTGCGCGGCCGTCACGTCAGCGTCGGTTGCCATGGTGCGCACCCTCCGGAGTGTTTACGATAATGCCCATTTTCGTAAGCTCAGCGTTCGCCGGCGCTGGAACCGGCCGCCTTGCGGCCGGTGCGCAGGCGCTGCACCAGCTCGACCGCGAACCAGATCGCGCGACCGATCGCCACCAGCACGCAGGCCCAGAAGGCCAGCTCCGCGGCCAGCCCATGCAGCTGGCTGTACCAGCGGGGCATCGTCGAGACCGTCAGCGCCACCGCCGCGTCGACAGCCGCCTGCTTGGAGTTGTGGGTGTCGAAGGGCAGGGCGCCGAACGATGCGCCGAGGTCCTCGGTGTGACGGGTGAGGTCGACCATCGGAAGGTCCTTGCTCAGTCGTCGCCGTCTTCGGCGATCAGGGTGGCCATCTGCCCGCCGAGGTCCTCGCGGGCGTCGTCGTAGCGTTGCAGGACCCGCACGTCCTTGTGGCGGCTGAACTTCTGGGCTGCCCGGATGTTGCCGCCCGAACGGTCCAGCACGGTGGTGATGGCGGTGTGCCGCAGCCCGTGCGGCCGGGCCGTCACCCCGATGTCGGCTCCCAGCGCGCGGACGAGCTGGTACACCGCGGTGCCGGTCAGCCGCCCGTCGCCCTTGCCGGCGGGATCGAGCGAGCGGAACAGCGGTCCTGGCGCGCTGCCGCGCCGCTCCACCCACGCCTGCAGCGCGGCCATGGTCGGCGCCGGCACCGTCACCAGCTCCTTCTGGGTCCGGCCCTTGCCCAGCACGGCGAGCGTGCCGGCGACGATGTCGAGATCCTCCAGGTCCAGTCCGACCACTTCGCCGCGGCGCAGCCCCAGGTCATGCAGCAGCCGCAGGA
>NZ_CP039639.1:0-167500 GCF_004923295.1 Azospirillum sp. TSH100 | reverse complement strand
TGCTCGGCCAGCCAATAGCGCTTGTAGCCCCAGCGCTCCGCATGGCGCGCGAGATCGAGCGTGTTGCGGAAGCTGTCGGCGGCGGTCGCCCCTTGGGTGATCGGGCTGAGGTCGAGAACGGAAAACGGGATCATCGCGCGGTCCATAACAGCGGCGGGGTGGGGCCGGCTGGCGGCCATCGGTTGCCTTACAAGGTATGGTCGCGGTGCTGCCGGTTCCACGCCGGGGCCTGCGCGGCTGCCTTGCGTGGATGGGTGTGCGATGGGTATCAGCGGTCCTGGGAGCCGCCGTAAAGCCGCCGGCCGATGGCTTCCAGCGTCAGGCCCTGCACCAGGATGCTGAAGGCGACGGCGACATAGCAGACCGCCAGGATGGGATCACGGTAGGGGCTGGGCGGCAGCGACAGCACCAGGGCCACCGCAACGCCGCCACGCAGGCCCGCCCAGGTCAGGACGACCAGCGCACTGGTCTTGCCGGTGCGCCCCATATGCATCAGCAGGGCCGGGGTCAGGCTGAGCAGCCGCGCCGCCAGGGCCAGGGGAACCGCCAACGCCGCGGCAAGCAAAGCCGGCCCCGTCCAGGAGATGACCACCGTCGCCTCCAGCCCGACCAGCAGGAACAGCACCGAATTCAGCACGGCGTCGATCATCGTCCAGACCACGCGCAGGTCGCGACGGCTCCCGTCGCTGCGGACATGCCGTTCGGTCGTGGAGCCAATCAGCAGACCGGCCACCACCACGGCGATGGGACCCGACAGGCCGAGCCGGCTGGCCAGAGAATAGGTACCCAGCACGAGGGCCAGCGAGATGGTCAACTCCACCACGCTCTCGTCGACCCGCCGCTTCGCCTGATAGGCAATCCAGCCACAGACGAAGCCCAGAGCCGCACCGCCGAATGCCTCCTTCAGGAAATCCAGCGCCGCCTCCCCCACCGTCAGGTCCTGTCCGCTGCCGGTCGCCAGATGGAGCAGGGTGACGAAGAGCACCACCCCGGCGCCGTCGTTGAACAGGCTTTCGCCGGAGATCACCGAGCGCAGCGTGTCCGGAACCGGCAGCCGCCCCAGGATGCCGTGCACCGCCACCGGATCGGTCGGCGCAATGGCGGCGCCCAGCACCAGGCACCAGATCAACGGCACCTTGATCCCAACCAGACCGAAGAGGACGTGCAGACCCACCCCCATCAGGCCGGTGAACAGCAGCACACCCACGGTGGCCAGCGCCAGAACCGTCCATTTCCGCTTCAGCAGGGCGCACAGATCCTCATTCACTGCGGCGGTGTAGAGCAGCAGACTGAGGATGCCGTCGAGCAGGATCACCGGCAGACTGATCTGGTCGATCAGACGCCGCAGCCAGTCGCCCACCCCCAGGCCGGCGCTCACCGCATCGACGCCGCTGACCAGCAGGGCCAGAGCCAGCCCCTGGAAGAACAACGAGATGGTGCCGGGCAGCTTCAGCCACCTGTAATTGACGAAACCGGAGACGGCCGCCAGGGACAGCAATATGGCGGACAACTGAAACGGACCCACGGGCACTCTCCGAAAAAAAGCGGTACAAAATGAACGGTTCCCAGGCCGATCTTCCGCACAGAACAAGAAACGGCTGCCGGCTGCGATGATCTCGAAAACATCGACAGGATCGCGACGGTCGCGTCGGCATGAGGAAGCAAGAAAACTACTCCCAAATGGCTAGAGGCCGCTGATTGCCACCCATCTTGCGATTGCCTATTCTCGCGCCATGATCTGCTTCAAAGCCCCTATCTTTTATCGGACTGCACGGTATCGGCAGGGCGCCCACGCAGTCGCAATGTCGGTGACACGATGACCGATCCGGTTTGGCAGGACGCCGCAAAGCTGCGGCAATCCGCTGTTTCCCGCCGCGCGCCCGACGGTACCGGGAATGACCTCTGGGGCGGTCCGGACATCTTCACCGGCGGCGGGGAGATGGGCGCACGGATGCGGGCGATGGACTGGTCGGCGACCCCACTCGGCCGGCCGGAAGACTGGCCGCAGTCGCTGCGCACCATCGTCAACCTGATGCTGACCTCCAGCTTTCCGATGTTCGCGGTTTGGGGTCCGGAGCTGACCTTCCTCTACAATGACAGCTACCGCCCGATCCTGGGCGACAAGCCGGAGGCGCTGGGACGCCCCTTCGCCGAGGTGTGGGCCGACATCTGGGAGGATCTGGCCCCCCTGGCGGTGCGGGCGTTGGCCGGCGAGGCGACCTACCATGAGGACCGGCTGCTGGTGATGCAACGGCACGGCTATCGGGAGGAGACTTATTTCACCTTCTCCTACAGCCCGGTTCGCGACGAGACCGACCGGGTGGCCGGCATGTTCTGCGCCTGCACCGAGAACACCGCCCGCGTGCTGGCCGAACGGCGGCTGACCTTCCAGCTCGATCTGGCGGAACGGCTGCGCGGGCTGAACGATCCGGTCGGCATCACCGCCGCCGCCGCCGAGGCGATCGGCCGTCATCTCGGCGTGGCGCGGGCTGGCTATGGCCGCACCGACCCGACCGGCAGCATGATCTCGATCGAGCGCGACTGGAGCGACAGCGGCGTGGAGAGCCTCGCCGGGCAGACCCGGCTGCTCGACAGCTTCGGCCCGGCGCTGATCGCGGAGCTGCGGGCGGGATACACGCTGCGCGTCGACGACGTCACCACCGATCCGCGCACCAGCGGCAAGGAGCCGGCAGAGGCCGTCACCGGCAGCGGCGCGCGCTCGCTGCTGGTCGTGCCGTTGCTGAAGGCGGGGCAACTGACGGCGATCCTCTATCTGCACGAGACCAAGGCACGCCATTGGACCGATACCGACGCCGCCCTGGCGGAGGATGTGGCTGAGCGGACCTGGGCGGCGGTGGAGCGCGCGCTCGCCGAGGCGGCATTGCGGGCGGCCAACAAGGCGCTGATCCGCGAGCGCGCCGCGGTGGAGGCGGCCAACGCCCGGCTCGCGGCGGAGGGGGAGCGGCTGCGCACCCTGTTCCGGCAGGCGCCCGGCTTCATGTGCGTGCTGCGCGGACCGGATCATGTCTTCGAACTCGCGAACGACACCTACATCCAGCTGGTCGGACGCCGGGATCTGGTGGACCGCCCGGCGCGGGACGCCTTGCCGGAGGTGGAGGGACAGGGCTTCTTTGAACTGCTCGACCGCGTCTATGCCAGCGGCGAGACCTTCGTCGGGCGCAGCATGCCGATCAGTTTCCAGCGCCGGCCGGGCGAGCCGCTGGAGGAGCGCTTCCTCACCTTCGTCTACCAGCCGATCAAGGATGAGGACGGGCGGGTCAGCGGCCTGTTCGTCGAGGGCAGCGACGTCACCGAGGCCAAGCGGGCGGAGGAGGAACTGCAACAGCTCAACGCCACGCTGGAGGCCCGCGTCGCCGAGGAGGTGGCGGAGCGCGAACGGGTCCAGGTCGCCCTGTTGCAGACGCAGAAGACCGAGGCGCTGGGCCAGATGACCGGCGGCGTCGCCCACGACTTCAACAACCTGCTCCAGGCGCTGTCGGGCTGTCTGCACATGATCGAGAAGCGGGCCGAGGGGACGCGCATTCAGCCGCTGGTCGATGCCGGCCGGCAGGCGGTCGATCGCGGCGCCAAGCTGGTGCAGCAGCTGATGGCCTTCGCCCGCCGGCAGGCGCTGCGGCCGGAAACGGTCGATCTGCGCGACCGGATCCTCGGCATGTCGGAGCTGCTGAACCGGGCTCTGCGCGCCGACATCCGGCTGGAGGTCGACTTCGCCACCGGGCTGTGGCCGGTGGAGGTCGATGCGACGCAGCTGGAGCTGGCGCTGCTGAACCTCGTGGTCAACGCGCGCGATGCGATGCCGGAGGGAGGGGTGCTGACGATCCGGGCGGCGAACGTGACCCTGACGCAGGGAGAACCGGAGGGGCTGTCGGGCGAGTTCGTGCGGCTGACGGTGAGCGACACCGGAACCGGCATGCCGGCCGAAGTGCGGACGCGCGCCTTCGATCCCTTCTTCACCACCAAGGAGATCGGCAAGGGCAGCGGGCTGGGTCTTTCGCAGGTCTACGGCTTCGCCCGCCATTCCGGCGGCACCGCCTGGATCGACAGCGAGGAGGGGCGGGGCACCACCATCGGCCTGCTGATCCGCCGGTCCGGCGCCATGCCGCCGGGGACAGCGGCCGAACCAGTGGTGGCGGAGGCCGGCGCCAGCCGCATCGGCGGCCATGTGCTGGTGGTGGAGGACGATCCCATCGTGGCGCTGACGGTGGCGACGGCGCTGGAGGATGCCGGCTTCACCATCACCCGCGCCGGCACGGCCGACGAGGCGCTGCCCCTGCTGGAGGCCGGCGCCTTCGATCTGCTGTTCAGCGACGTGGTGATGCCCGGCAGCATGAGCGGGGTCGATCTGGCCCGCACGGCGCAGAAGCTGAGGCCGGACCTGCCTGTCGTGCTGGCGACCGGCTACAGCGAGGAGGTCGCCCGCGCCACCGGTGTGATGGTGCTGCCGAAGCCCTACCGCATCGACCATCTGGTCGATGTGCTCGACACCCTGCTGACGGAGGGGAAGATCCCCTCTCCCCCCCGGGGAGAGGGTTAGGGTGAGGGGGGAGCAAAGCCAGGATCTTCAAGCATCGCGCACTCCGCGTTCTCTCGGAAAATCCATGCCTTGCATTCCTCTCACCCCGACCCTCTCCCCGTGGGGAGAGGGAGATTTCTCGGGGGAGAGCACTCGCGCCTCAGTCCCCCGCAGCCGGCTGCGGCATGGTCCCATGCCCTGGCCGCCGGCGGACGAACAGGCGGTAGACGGCGACGAAGAACACGGGCACGAACAGGATCGCCAGCACGGTGGCGGAGATCATGCCACCCATCACGCCGACACCGATGGCGTTCTGGCTTTCCGACCCCGCGCCGGTGCTGATCGCCAGCGGCAGCACACCGAGGATGAAGGCCATCGAGGTCATGATGATGGGGCGAAGACGCTGACGGCAGGCCTCCGCCGCCGCTTCCTTCAGCTCCATGCCCTGATCGTAGAGCGCCTTGGCGAACTCCACGATCAGGATGGCGTTCTTCGCCGACAGGCCGATGGTGGTCAGCAGCCCGACCTGGAAATAGACGTCGCTCGGCAGGCCGCGCAACGTCGCGGCGATGACGGCGCCGATGACGCCCAGCGGCACCACCAGGATGACCGACATCGGCACCGACCAGCTCTCATAGAGTGCGGCCAGACAGAGGAAGACGATGATCATCGACAGGGCGTAGAGCGCCGGTGCCTGCGAGCCGCTGAGCCGCTCCTCGTAGGACAGGCCGGTCCACTCGTAGCCGATCCCAGGCGGCAGCTTCCGCATCATCGCCTCCATCTCGGACATCGCCTCGCCCGAGCTGATGCCCGGTGCGGGCGATCCCTGGATGTTCAGCGACGAGGAGCCGTTGTAGCGCTCCAGCTTCGGCGAGCCGTAGATCCACTGCGCCGTGGTGAAGGCGGAGAAGGGGACCATCTGGCCGCTGGCGTTGCGCACATACCAGCGGTCAATGTCGCTGGGCTGCATGCGGTAGGGCGCGTCGGCCTGGAGATATACCTTCTTCACCCGGCCCTGGTCGATGAAGTCGTTGACGTAGGACGAACCCCAGGCCGCCGACAGCGTCGTGTTGATGTCGCTGAGCGACAGGCCGAGCGCGCTCGCCTTCTCGCGGTCGATGTCCAGCTTGAACTGCGGGGTGTCCTCCAGCCCGTTGGGACGGACGCCGACCAGCTTGGGGTTCTGCGCCGCCGCACCCAGCAGCTGGTTGCGGGCCTGCATCAGCCGGTCATGGCCGAGCCCGCCGCGGTCGACCAGCTGAAGGTCGAAGCCGGTCGCGTTGCCGAGGCCGGGAACCGACGGCGGCAGGAAGGAGAACACCACCGCGTCCTTCAGCTTCGACATCGCCCCCATCACCCGGCCGGCGATGGCCTGCGGCTTCTGCGACGCCTGGGTGCGCTCGCTCCAGTCCTTCAGGCGGACGAAGGCCATGCCGGCATTCTGGCCACGGCCGGAGAAGTTGAAGCCGACAATGGTGAACAGACCCTCGACGCTGTCCTTCTCCTTTTCCAGCATGTAGGCGGTGACGGCCTTGGCGGTCTCGGCCGTGCGCTGGGAGCTGGCGTTCGGCGGGGCCGACCACAGCACGAACAGCTGGCCGCGGTCCTCCGTCGGCAGGAAGGAGGACGGCATCTGCACGAACAGGTAGCCCAGTCCGCCCAGGATCAGGGCATAGGCGATGAAGTAGCGGCCCAGCCGGTTCACCGCCCCGCGCACGCCACTGACATAGACCCGGCTGCCGGCGTCGAAGCCGCGGTTGAACAGGCCGAAGAAGCCGCCGCGGGCATGGCCGTGCCCCTCGCCATGGCTGGCGGCCGGCTTCAGGATCGTGGCGCAGAGCGCCGGGGTCAGGACCAGCGCGACCAGCACCGACAGCGCCATCGCCGACACGATGGTCAGCGAGAACTGGCGGTAGATGGCGCCGGCCGACCCGCCGAAGAAGGCCATCGGCACGAACACCGCCGACAGGACCAGCGCGATGCCGACCAGCGCGCCGGTGATCTGGTCCATCGACTTGCGCGTCGCCTCGCGCGGGGGAAGCCCCTCCTCGCCCATCACGCGCTCGACATTCTCGACGACGACGATGGCGTCGTCCACCAGCAGGCCGATCGCCAGCACCATGCCGAACATCGTCAGCACGTTGATGGAGAAGCCGAAGGCCGACATCACGCCGAAGGTGCCGAGCAGCACCACCGGCACCGCGATGGTCGGGATCAGCGTCGCGCGGAAATTCTGGAGGAACAGGTACATCACGACGAAGACGAGCACGATGGCCTCGAACAGCGTCTTGATCACCTCGTGGATCGACAGCTGGACGAAGGGCGTCGTGTCGTAGGGGTAGATGACCTCGATGCCGGACGGGAAGAAGGGCTGGAGTTCCGCCACCCGCGCCTTGACCGCGGCGGCGGTGTTCAGCGCGTTGGCCCCGGTCGCCAGCTTGATGCCGACGCCGGCCGCCGGCTTGCCGTTGTAGGCGGCGTTGATCTCGTAGGTCTCCGACCCGATCTCGATCCGCGCCACATCGCGCAGCCGCACCTGCGACCCGTCGGGGTTCACGCGCAGCAGGATGGCGCCGAACTGCTCCGGCGTCTGGAGCCGCGACTGGGCGCTGATGGTGGCGTTGATCTGCTGGCCCTGGACCGCCGGGGCGCCGCCGAGCTGGCCGGCGGAGACCTGGGCGTTCTGGGTCTTGATCGCGTTGGAGACGTCGGTGGTGGTCAGCGCGAAGTTGTTCAGCGCGTCGGGGTCGAGCCAGATGCGCATGGCATGCTGCGGCCCGAAGACGGTGATGTCGCCAACGCCTTCGACGCGGCTCAACGTGTCCTGAAGGTTGGAGGTGACGTAGTCGGCGATGTCGCCCTGGCTGAGGCGCCCGTCGCTGGACACGAAACCGACCACCAGCAGGAAGTCGTTGCCGGCCTTCGACACCTGGATGCCGCGCTGCTGGACCTCCTGCGGCAGCAGGGGCGTGGCAAGCTGCAGCTTGTTCTGGACCTGGACCTGGGCGATGTCGGGGTTGGCCTCCGGCTCGAAGGTCAGGGTGATGGTGACGTTGCCGGAGGAGTCGCTGTTGGAGGACATGTAGCGGAAATGGTCGAGCCCGGTCATCTTCTGTTCGATGACCTGGGTGACCGTGTCCTCCAGCGTCTTGGCCGAGGCGCCGGGATAGCTGGCGGTGATCGACACCGTCGGCGGCGCGATCTTCGGATATTGCTCGACGGGCAGCCGCAGGATCGCCAGGGCGCCCGCCATCATGATGACGATGGCGATGACCCAGGCGAAGACCGGCCGGTCGATGAAGAATCTGGACATGGGAGCGGTATCCTAAGAGCGGTACCTGGCAAGCGGCGCCTGGGCAAGCGGCGCCTGGGATCAGCGGGCCGAAGCGGCCTTTTCGGGCAACGCGGCGAGAGCGTTCTGGGCCGGCACCGGCTTCACCTCGGCACCGGGCTTCAACTTCTGCAGGCCTTCGACCACCACGCGCTCGCCGGGGGCCAGACCGTCCGACACCAGCCAGACATTGCCGACCGGACGTTCGGTCTTGATGGTGCGCGGAGTCGCCTTGTTGTCGGCACCCACCACCCAGACACGGGCGGAGCCGTCGGGCGAGCGGGCGACCGCGGCCTGCGGCACGGTGATGGCGTTCTCGGCCACCCCCTGCTCGACGCGGGCGCGGACGAACAGGCCGGGCAGCAGCTGCTTGTTCGGATTGGGGAAGACCGCGCGCAGCTGGACCGAGCTGGTGCCGGAATCCACCGTCACGTCGGCGAATTGCAGCTCGCCCTTCGCCGGATAGGCGGTGTCGTCGCCGCTGGCGTTGCTGTTCAGGAACAGCGTCACCGGGATCTTGCCGGGCTCCGCCGGGCGGATGCGGCCGCTCTCCATGTCCTCGCGCAGCTTCATCAGCTGCGAGGCGGTCTGCGTCACGTCGACATAGATCGGGTCGAACTGCTGGATGGTGGCGAGCGCCGTCGCCTGGTTGGAGGTCACCAAGGCGCCTTCCGTGACCGCCGACTTGCCGATGCGGCCGGAGATCGGGGCGAAGACCTTGGTGTAGTTCAGGTTGATGCTGGCGAGGTTGTAGGCGGCCTTGGCGGAGGCGAGCTGCGCCTCGTTCTGCTTCAGCGACGCCTGGACATCGTCGAAGTCCTGCTTGCTGACCACGCTGTTCTTGACCAGATCGCCATAGCGCGACGCCTTGTTGCGGGCGGCCTGGAGGTTCGCCTCGGCCTTCTGCACATCGGCCTGGGCGCTTGCAAGCGACGCCTCGTAGGTGGCGGGATCGATCTGGTAGAGCTGGTCGCCCGCCTTGACCTCGCTGCCCTCGCGAAACAGGCGCTTCAGCACGATGCCGCTGACCTGCGGACGGATTTCCGCCACCCGGTAGGCGGCGGTGCGGCCCGGCAGTTCGGTGGTCACCGGCAGACGCTGCGGCTCGATGGTGGCGACGGAGACCTCCGGCGGGCCGCCGGCTCCCGGGGGCTGGCCGGCCGCCTGCTTCTGCTGGTTGCAGCCGGCGAGCACCGCGATCAGGCAGGTCGCCGCGGCCAGCGTCATGAATGGCTTGGATCTGGACATCTCTTTACCTCGTCTCGGCGCCGCACGTCGGCGGACCCGTTTCCCTGCCGCGCGGCGGGGGCGGACGGTCCGGCACATCCCCGTTGCTTAGTACTGTCTCATACAGTACACTGTACCAGACGATACATTCAGATTGCTGCACCGCGCAAGGGGGTTCCGCAGATGCCCGATATGGGGCTGGAACATGGGAAGTCACCCTCGACGGGCGCGGCGGAAGACCCTTCGGCCCTGTTTAAGAGTGCGATCAGGATCGGGCCGGCCGAAACCGACAGGCCGGAAGGAAAAGCGAGATGACCAGCAGCCATAAGGCCCGCAGCAGCCCCAACTCCGGCCACCAGCAAGCCGCCGCGCACATGGCTGGGCCGCCTTGCGGACCGGCCACCTGCGGGCCGCGCGGCATGGCGCGCCGGCAGGCGATCCTGGCAGCGGCCCGCTGCCTGTTCGTCGAAAAGGGGTTCGAGAAGACGACGCTGAGCGACATCATCGCCGTCGCCGGCGGATCGCGCGCCACGCTGTACGAGCATTTCGGCGACAAGGAGGGGCTGTTCCGCGCCATCCTGGAGGAGGACAACGCCGTGATCCTCTCCGGCCTCGCCCCCGCCCGCACCAACGAGCAGGTGACGCCGGAAGCCGGTCTGACCGCCTTCGCCCTGCATCTGGTCAAGACGCTGCTGAACGAGGAGACGACCGCCACGATCCGCGTCCTGATCGCGGAGGGCGACCGCGTGCCCGACATCGCCGAGGCCTTCTTCCGCATCGGCCCGGAGAGCGCCATCGGGCAGCTGGCCGACTATCTGCGGCTGCTGTCGGATCGCGGTGATCTGCGCATCGACGATCCGGCCGCCGCCGCCCAGGCCTTTCTGGGCATGGTCAGCGGCAACCTGCTGATCCGCCGCCTGATCCTGCCGCAGAGCGCGCCGGCCATTCCCGATCTGGACCGCTATGTCCGGCAGGCCGTGCGCCTGTTCCTGAACGGCGCCCGCGCGCCGGGGACGAAGGCGGCCTGACGCGGAGAGGAAGGGGCCGGAAGCTTCCGGCCCCCGCCACGATCAGGCCGGTTCGCCGATGGTCAGCGCGATGGTGCCGATCCCGGCGATCGAGCCTTCGATGCGGTCGCCGGGCTTGACGGCGCCGACGCCCTCCGGCGTGCCGGTGTAGATCAGGTCGCCCGGTTGCAGATGGTACAGGGTCGACAGATGGGCGATCAGCTCCGGAATCGACCAGATCAGCAGGGTCAGGTCGGTGGACTGCTTCGTCTCGCCATTGACGCGCAGCTCCAGCGTGCCGCTGGTCGGGTGGCCGCAGTCCGCCACCGGGACGATCTCCGACAGGACGGCGGACTCCTCGAAATCCTTGCCGATATCCCAGGGCCGCTGCTTGGCGCGGGCGGCGAGCTGGAGGTCGCGCCGGGTCATGTCGAGACCGCTGCCATAGCCGTAGACCACGTCCAGCGCCTGTTCCCGCGCGATGCGGAAAGCCGGCTTGCCGATGGCGACGACCAGTTCCATCTCGTAATGATAGTTCTCGGTCGCGGGCGGATAGGCGACGGTCGCCCCGCTCGGCACATAGGTGCCGGGCGCCTTGGTGAAGTAGAAGGGCGCCTCCCGGTCGACCTGCACGCCCATCTCGCGGGCGTGGGCCTCGTAATTGCGGCCGACGCAGAAGATGCGGTTGATCGGGAAACGGGCGTCGGTGCCGCGGACCGGGGCGGCAGGAAGGGTGGCGGGGGCGAAGACATACTCGGTCATTTCAGGCTTTCCTCCAGTGTAAAGGCTGTTATTCGGCGTCGGGCTGGCGACCCGGCTCGGCGGCCTGGAAGGCCGGCAGGTCCGCGGCCGCCGCGGCGATGCGGCGGATGGTGGGATAGGCGTCGAGCGGGCAGTTCATCCGCCCGGCGTTGAAGACCTGCGGGACGAGGCAGATGTCGGCGATGGTCGGCGTGTCGCCGAAGCAGAAGCGGCCGACCCGGTCGTCCCCGGCCAGCATCGCCTCCAGCCCGCGGAAGCCCTCGGCCACCCAATGGGCGTACCAGCCGTTGCGGGCCGCCTCGTCCTGGCCCAGCGCATCGCGCAGATGGTTCAGGATGCGCAGGTTGTTGACGGGATGGATGTCGCAGGCGACGGCCAGCGCCAGCGAGCGCACCCAGGCGCGGTCGAGCGGATCGCGCGGCAGCAGCGCCGGGTCGGGGTGGGTCTCGTCGAGATACTCGATGATGGCGAGCGACTGGGTCAGCGTCCGGCCGCCGACCTCCAGCGCCGGCACCAGCCCCATCGGGTTGACGGCGAGATAGCCCGGTGCGCTCTGTTCCTTGCGGCGCAGGTGGATGAAGCTGCGGTCGGCGGTCAGCCCCTTCAGGTTGAGGGCGATCCGCAGCCGGTAGGCGGCCGAGGAGCGGAAATAATCATAGACCTTCATGCTGCTCTCCTCCTCATCAAGGGTTCCTGGTCGGGAATGGGTGTTCCGCCGGGCGCCGCCGCGCTATGGTGCCGGCCCTGCGGTGAGCCGGGGATTTCGGACGGGACGGGCGGCATGACGACGAAGCGCAAGGGCATCCAATCGGTGGAGATCGGCATGGGCGTGCTCGACGCCCTGGTCCGGCTGGGTCGTCCGAGCACGCTGACCGAGATCGCCAAGGCCAGCGAGATGTCGGTCAGCCAGGCCCACCGCTACCTTGCCAGCTTCGTCAACACCGGCTTCCTGCGGCAGGATCCGGCGACCACCCTCTACGACCTGCACAGCGGCGCCCTGCGGCTGGGGCTGGCGGCGATGGCGCGGCTCGATGTGTTCGAGCAGGCCAGCAAGATCGCGCAGGAACTGGTGGATGCCACCGGCCGTACCCTCCAGCTGGCGGTCTGGGCCGATCTGGGGCCGACCATCGTGCGCTGGTATCCCGGCTCGCCGCCGATCTACACCACGCTGACCATCGGCTCGCGGCTGCCGCTGACCCAGTCGGCGACCGGCAAGGTCTTCCTCGCCTTCCAGAACGAGACCTTCGTGTCCGACGTGCTCCAGCGCGAGCTGGTGCGCGACCGCACCGACGGCCCCATCGACATCGACGCCATCCGGCGGCAGGTGCGGCGCGAGCTGATCGCCGGCGTCGACGGCACCACGGTGCCGGGGCTGCGCGCGCTGGCCGGACCGGTCTTCAACCTGCAAGGCCAGCTGGTCCTCGTCGTCTCGGTCATCGCGTCGCAGGCCTTCAAGGCCGACGAGGATCCGGCGGTGCGCGGGCAATTGCTGGACGCCTGTCGCGAGATCACGCATCGACTGGGCGGGCGCTGGCCGGAGACGGCGTGAGCAGCGCGCGGGCGGCCCGCGCGTCGAACCGGTCGGACTCCAGCAAATCGGCGGGCAGCACGGCCCCGGCAGCGACCAGCCGGCGGCAGACACTCATGTCGCGCCCGGCATTGATCGCCGCCGCGCCGACCAGCCGGCAATCGCCGTCCAGCATCAGGTAGAGCCGGCCGCCGGCCACCGTCGCGCGCTGTTCCACCAACCGGCCGGAATCGCCGATCATCGTGTCGCCGGTCAGCTGCACGTTCAGGTCATACTGGTCGGTCCAGAACCAGCTGGCCTCGCCCGGCGGGATCGCCTCGCCCAGGATGGTCGCCACCGCCCGTTCGGCGGTGACGTTGGCGTTCTGCCAGGTCTCGCAGCGCATCGGCCGGCCATCCGGTCCCGGAATCGCCGCCATGTCGCCCACCGCCAGGATGTCCGGATCGGACGAGCGCATGTCGGCGTCCACCACCACGCCGTCGTCGGTCACCAGCCCGCAGTCCTGGGCCAGCGCCGTGTCGGGCGTGATGCCGATGCCGGCCACGGCGAAGTCGGCGCCGATCGTGCCGCCGTCGGACAGGGTGGCGTGCAGCCCGGCGTCATCCTCGCTGATCGCGCGGACCCGCACCCCGGTGCGGACCGTCACGCCTTCGGCGGCGTGGCGCTCGGCAATGGCGGTGGCCACCGGTTCGGGGAAATTGCGGCCGAGCAGGCGTGAGCCGACCTCCACCACCGTCACCGCCAGCCCGCGCCGGCGCAGAGTCGCCGCCACCTCCAGCCCGATGACGCCGCCGCCGATCACCAGCACGCTGGCCGCCTGTTCCGCCCGCGCCGCGATGGCGCGGACATCCTCGACCGTGCGCAGAACCTGCAGGCGCTCCAGCGTGAAGGGCAGCTGCCGCGGCCGACCGCCGGTGGCCAGAACCAGCCGGCCATAGGGCAGGCTTTGCCCGTCGTCCAGCATGACCCGGCGGCGGGCGCGGTCGATGGCGGTGACGCGGCGGCCCAGCCGCAGCACGATCGCCAGCCGCTCATACTCCTCCGCCGGAACCAGCAGCGGCAGCGGGTGGCGCGGATCGGCCAGCATCTCCTTCGACAGCGGCGGCCGCTCGTAGGGGGGCAGCGTTTCCGCGCCGACCAGAGTCACCGGACCGGGATAGCCGCGCTGGGCCAGCAGCAGCGCCACCCGTCCACCGGCCTGTCCGGCCCCGACGATGACCACGCCCGCATCCGTGACTGTCTCCATGCCCGCATCCTCCTTGGTGGACGAACTGTCTCTGTCGCTGATGGTTCGGCCTTGACGCATCGTTCGTGTTGCGCAATATACAATTCATCGCACGATATGCAATACGCATTGCCAACGAGATGCGCGGAGGAGCGATGAGCACGGCCAGCAGTCCCGCCAGCCGGGACGTCACACAGCAGGACCGCCCGGCGCCAAAGCGCTGGACCGGCGACGGGACCTCGCAGGTTCCCTACTGGGTCTATTCGGACGAGGAGACCTACCGGCGGGAGCTGGAGCGGATCTGGTACGGCCCGCACTGGCTCTACTGCGCGCTGGAGGCCGAGATCCCGAAGGTCGGCGACTTCAAGACCACCATTCTGGGCGAAAAGCCGGTGATCGTGGTGCGTAGCGCCGAGGACGAGATCAGCGTGGTCGAGAACCGCTGCGCCCACCGCGGCGTGAAGTTCTGCCAAAGCCGCTCCGGCCACACCAAGGACCTGCTCTGCCCCTATCACCAGTGGGCCTACGATCTGCGCGGCGAGCTGATCGGCGTTCCCTTCCGCCGCGGCGTGCGGCGCCAGGGCGGCATGCCGGCCGATTTCGACACCGCGAAGCACGGGCTGCGCCGCCTGCGGGTCGAGGTGGTCAACGGCGTGGTATGGGCGACCTTCTCCGACGACACCCCGCCCTTCCGCGAGTATCTCGGCGAGAAGTTCTGGAAGCACTACACGCGCGTCTATGACGGCCGGAAGCTGGAGGTGCTCGGCTACAACCGCCAGCACATTCCCGGCAACTGGAAGCTGATGATGGAGAACATCAAGGACCCGTACCATGCGGGCCTGCTGCATGTGTTCTTCGTCACCTTCGGCCTGTTCCGCGCCGACCAGAAATCCGCTGTCGACATCGACGAGACCGGCCGCCACGGCATCCTGATCAGCCGCAAGGGCGCGCAGGAGGTCAACGACGTCACCGCCGACATGCGCAACTTCCAGGGCGACCTGAAGCTGGCCGACCCGCGCATCCTCGACGTGGTGAACGAGTTCCCCGGCGACGAGACGGTGGGCATGATCACCATCTTCCCCAGCGTCATCCTGCAACAGCAGGTCAATTCGCTGACCACGCGCCAGATCGTGCCGACCGGGGCCGGCGGCTTCGACTTCCACTGGACCCACTGGTGCTACGCCGACGACACGCCGGAGATGAAGCTGCGGCGCACCCGGCAGGCCAACCTGTTCGGCCCGGCCGGCTTCGTCTCGGCCGACGACGGCGAGGTGATCGAGATGTGCCAGCAGGGCTTCGCCGCCTCCCCCGATGCCGAGGCGCTGGTGACGATGGGCGGGCACGACATCGCCCCCACCGACCACATGGTCACCGAAACCGCGATCCGCGGCATGTACCGCTACTGGCGCGAGGTGATGGGGCTATGAGCACGCTGACGATGGACCGCCCCGGCATGGCGGCGGATGCGGCGCTGCGCGCCCGCGTCCGCGACTTCTACGACGCCTATTACGACGCGCTCGACGATGTGCGGCTGGAGGAGTGGCCGGACTTCTTCACCGCGGAGTGCCTCTACCGCGTCGTCCCGCGCGAGAACCACGAGC
Organism: Azospirillum sp. TSH100; assembly: GCF_004923295.1. Taxonomy (NCBI): domain Bacteria; kingdom Pseudomonadati; phylum Pseudomonadota; class Alphaproteobacteria; order Rhodospirillales; family Azospirillaceae; genus Azospirillum; species Azospirillum sp. TSH100. Next base: position 152,285 of record NZ_CP039639.1, on the reverse strand, counting down.
GCGGCTACATGCTCTGCACCATGCAGGCGGAAAGCCGCGGCATGTTGCAGGACCGGGTGACCGGCCTGCTGAAGACCCAGATGTACGCCCCGCGTTACTACCGCCGCTTCCCCGGCCCGCTGCGGGTGACGGCGGGCACCGACGGCATCCGCGCCCGCCACAACCTGCTGATGGTCCAGACGCTGATCGACCAGCAGCCGAACATCGTGCTGTGCGGCGTCTGCCACGACCGTCTGGTCGAGGATGCGGAGCGCCTGCGTCTGGCGGAACGGGTGGTCGTCTTCGATTCCGAGATGATCGCCAACAGCCTGATCTATCCGGCCTGAGGGGTATTCCCATGACAGTGACCACCACCTGGCACAAGACCATCCCGGCCGCCACCGTCGAGCAGGACGGCGTCGCCCGCGCCCAGGCCGGCGGCCAGCGCATCGCGCTCTATGCCGTGGAGGGCGAGTATTTCGCCACCTCCGACGTCTGCACCCACGGGCAGGCCTTCCTGTCGGACGGCTATCTCGACGGCCACCTGATCGAATGCCCGCTGCACCAGGGCCTGTTCGACGTCCGCACCGGTGCTGCGGCCGGCGCCCCCTGCACCGTGCCGGTCCGCAGCTTTCCGGTGAAAATCGAGGACGGCATCCTCCATGTCCAGATCGAGGAGGCGTGACGCCATGGCCCCCGACAGCCACGGACTGCTCAGCAACGACACCGACGCCCAGCTCAGCCAGCTCTACGAGGCGATGCGGCCCCAGCATCTCTATCCCCTGTGGGAGGTGCTGGGCGCGCTGGTCACCCCGACTCCGCGCGCCCCGACGGTGGCGGCGAAATGGGACTATGCCACCGCCCGCGCCCATCTGATGCGGGCCGGCGACCTGATCAGCGCCGAGAAGGCCGAACGCCGCGTGCTGATCCTGGAGAATCCCGGCACGCCCGGCACCGCCGGCATCACCACCAGCCTCTATGCCGGGTTGCAGATGATCCTGCCGGGCGAGGTGGCGCCCTGCCACCGCCACAGCCAGTCGGCGTTGCGCTTCGTCATGGAGGGCCATGGCGCCTACACCGCGGTGGATGGCGAGAAGGCGGTGATGAACCCCTTCGACCTCGTGCTGACGCCGAACTGGCAGTGGCACGACCATGGCAATACCACCGACCAGCCGATGATCTGGCTCGACGGGCTGGACATCCCGACCGTTCGCCATTTCGACGCCAGCTTCGCCGAGCATCTCGGCCAGCCCGCCCATCCCGAGACGGTGCGGCCCGGCGACAGCAGCGCCCGCTACGGCCACAACATGCGGCCGATGCGCGGCACCACCGCCGACCGCCGGCCAGCGCACCAGCCGCTGTTCCACTATCCCTATCCGGAATGGCGGGTCGGCCTCGACGCCCTGGCGGCGGCGGAGACGCCCGATCCCTGGATCGGCCATGCGCTGGAGTTCATCAACCCTGCCGACGGCGGGGCGATCATGCCGACCATCTCGGCCCATGTCCGCCTGCTGCCGAAGGGCTTCGAGACCAAGCCGCGCCGCTCCACCGACGGCACCGTCCTCGTGGTGGTGGACGGCCATGGCCACGCAAGGGTCGGCGACCGCGAGTTCGCCCTGTCGGAGCGCGACGTGATCGTCGTGCCGAGCTGGGACGAGCTGACGATCCAGGCCGGCAGCGATCTGGTGCTGTTCGGCTATTCCGACCGCACCGCCCAGGAAAAGCTGGGCCTCTACCGCGAACAGCGGACTTAAGCCCCTAAAGAGGGGCGAACGGCCGGCGGTCCCGAGACAGCCGCCGGCCGGCCGGACAACGATCCGGACCGGACACCATACATCATTGGGAGGGGCACATGCCCGGACAGCAGCACGTCATCGACGTGACCGCCGCGATCGAACGCGCGCGGTTCGGCCGGTTCCAGTTCCTGATCACCGCGCTGTGCGCGCTGATCGCGCTTCTGGACGGTTTCGATACCCAGGCCATCGCCTATGTGGCACCGGTCATCGCCGAACAATGGGGGATGAACGTCGCCGGTTTCGGCCCGATCTTCGGCGCCGGCCTCGCCGGCCTGACGGTCGGCGCCTTCCTGCTCAGCCCGGCGGCCGACCGCTTCGGGCGCAAGAGCATCATCCTGCTGTCCATGCTCATCTTCGGCGTCTTCTCGCTGGTGACCGCCTGGGCCGGCACGATGAACGAGCTGCTGCTCTACCGCTTCCTGACCGGCGTCGGGCTGGGCGGGGCGATGCCGAACATCATCGCGCTGACCTCGGAATATGCGCCGGCGCGGCTGCGGGCGACGCTGGTCACCGTGATGTTCTGCGGCTTCCCCTTCGGCTCGACCATCGGCGGCATCATCAGCGCGCCGCTGATCGGCGCCTTCGGCTGGCAGTCGGTGTTCATCGTCGGCGGCATCGCCCCGCTGGCGGTGCTGCTGGTCCTGATCGCCTTCCTGCCGGAATCGCTGCGCTATCTGGTCGCCAGCCATGCCCCGCGCGAACGGATCGCCGCCATTCTCCGGCGTCTCGATCCCGACAACGCCGCCCGCATCGAGGCCGGCACCGACTTCGTCCTGCATGAGCCGAAGGCCGCCGGCTTCACCGTCGCCAAGCTGTTCCAGGACGGGCGGGCACGCACCACGCTGCTGCTGTGGGCGGCCTTCTTCATGAACCTGCTGGTCATGTATTTCCTGGTCAACTGGCTGCCGTCGCTGCTGCGCGCCAGCGGCATGCCGATCCAGACCGCGATCCTGTCCACCGCCGTGCTGAATCTCGGCGGCGTGGTCGGCGCCATCACGCTCGGCCGCATGATCGACCGCATGAACCCGCATCTGGTGCTCGGCACCGCCTATGCCGCGTCGGCCCTGTTCATCGTCGGCGTCGCCTTCGGCGCGCATGACCTGTGGCTGCTGATGCCGGCGATCTTCCTGGCCGGCTTCGGCGTGGTCGGCGCCCAGATCGGCATGAACGCGCTGGCCGCCGGCATCTATCCCACGGCGATCCGCTCGACCGGCGTGGGCTGGGCACTCGGCATTGGCCGCATCGGATCCATCATCGGGCCGGTGGCCGGCGGCGCGCTGCTGGGTGCCGGCTGGACCGCGCAAGGCGTCGTGCTGGCGGCGGTCGTCCCCGCCCTGCTCGCCTCGCTGGCCGTGTTCGCCCTTCGCCGCCACCCGGCCCCGGCCGGTGCGCTGAAGGCGCAGGCAACGCTGGCCCATTGATTGACGGGCACCAACTGACGGGCAAGGACATCGTCAGACCGTCTCCACTGCCGCCTCCCCCACCCTACGGTGGCGGTCGGCCTTGGTCAGCGGTTCGGCGATGTCCTCCAGCCCCTTGCCTTCGGCATCGACACCATAGACCAGCGCCACCACCCCGCCGAAGATCATCACGACCGATCCCAGCACATAGCCCCAGAACAGCGGGTCGCGCTCCGTCCCCTCCCCCACCAGCCAGCCGAACAGCAGCGGGCCGGTGGAGCCCACCACCTGGGCAATGGCGAAGAAATAGGAGATCGCCTGCGCCCGCACCTCCAGCGGGAAGATCTCGCTGACCGTCAGGTAGGCGGACGAGGCGCCGGCCGAGGCGAAGAAGAAGGAGACGCACCAGAAGATCGTGTGCGTGTTGGCGGTCAGCACCCCCTGGCGGAACAGGAAGGCGGAGACCAGCAGCACGACCCCCGCCAGCAGATAGGTGCCGAAGATCATCCGCCGCCGCCCCACACTGTCGAACAGCGGACCCAGCAGCAGCGGCCCGATCAGGTTGCCGGCAGCGAAGGGGAAGAAATAGACCGCAGTCTGCGACGGGTCGAGATGGTAGAAATTCTGCAGGACCAGCGCGTAGGTGAAGAAGATCGCGTTGTAGAGGAAGGACTGCGTCACCATCATCGTCACGCCCAGGATTGTGCGTGTCGGGTATTGCCGGAAGAACACGTCGACAAGCTGGCTCCAGGATACGGAATCCTCCGGAACGATGTGCATGGCCCGCTTGGGATCGACCGGCGCCAGACTCTTGCCCTGCGCGCGCACGCTGGCTTCGATGTCGTCGACGATGCGTTCGGCCTCCGCCTCCCTGCCGTGGGTGACCATCCAGCGTGGGCTTTCCGGGATGTGCCGGCGCAGATGGATGATGATCAGGCCCAGCAGCGGCCCGATGAAGAAGGCGATGCGCCAACCGAGATTTTCCGGCACCAGCGAATGGTCGAGCAGGAAGACGCTGCCGACCGCCCCGATCATCGCGCCGGCCCAATAGGTGCCGTTGACGGCGATGTCGACCCGGCCGCGGAAGCGCGCCGGGATCAGCTCGTCGATGGCGGAGTTGACGGCGGCATATTCGCCGCCGATGCCCATCCCGGCGACGAAGCGCCAGACATAGAGGAACCAGGGGGTCCAGGCGAAGCCGGCGATGCCAGACGCGATCAGGTAGAGTGCCAGCGTGGTGATGAACAGCCGCTTGCGCCCCCAGCGGTCGGTCAGCCGGCCGAAGACCAGCGCGCCCACCACCTGCCCGATCAGATAGATGGTGCCGGCCAGCCCGACCTCGGCGCTCGACATGCCCAGGCTTTCCTTGTAGCCGGAGGCCGAGATCAGCTGGATCTCGATGCCGTCGAGGATCCAGCTGACGCCCAGCCCGACCACCACCATCCAGTGGAACCGCGCCCAGGGCAGCCGGTCCATCCGCGCGGGCACCAGGCTGCTGACAGCGACGGCGCTTTTTGCTGCGGTCATGTCGGGCGGACTCCCCAAGGCTGATTGTCGGTAGACGGCGTTCCGGTGAAACGCCGCATGCCACCGGAAGGTTTCCGCACGCGCTGGGAACCGCGAAATATCTGATATACTAATTATCATTCCTCCCCTCATTTCCCATTGCGCTTTTGGATCGATCCAATTACCGTGGCGAACAGTTGGTGCGCAGGGAAGCATCCTGCGGGATCCGGGCGAGCGTCCCGGACGACAGGCCCTAAGCGGACAAAGGCAATCCGCGCGACGCCGGCCCCCGGACGGGCAGCGCGACGCGGGTGCGGAGGAACGCCCGTGACCTACGATTTTCAATTCGACGCGGTGTTCGCGTCCTGGGACTATCTGCTGGACGGGGCATGGCTGACCGTCCGGCTGTCGTTCGGCGCCATGACCATCGGTCTGGTGATCGCCATCCTCTGCGCGCTGGGCAAGACCTCCGGGCCGAAGCCGGTGCGCTGGCTGATCAACGCCTATATCGAAGTCATCCGCAACACACCCTTCCTGGTGCAGATCTTCCTGATCTTCTTCGGGCTGCCGACCGTCGGCCTCCGGCTGTCGCCGGACGTGGCGGCGCTGATCGCGATGGTGGTCAATGTCGGCGCCTATGCCACCGAGATCATCCGCGCCGGCATCGAATCCATCCACAAGGGCCAGATCGAAGCGGGTCTGGCGCTGGGACTGCGCCCACTCCAGGTCTTCCGCTACGTCATCCTGAAGCCGGCGTTGCGCACGGTCTATCCGGCGCTGACCAGCCAGTTCATCCTGCTGATGCTGAGTTCCAGCGTGGTGTCCGCCATCTCCGCCGACGAGCTGACCTCGGTCGCCAACAACATCCAGTCGCAGACCTTCCGCAGTTTCGAGATCTACATCGTGGTGACCGGCATCTATCTGGTGCTGGCGCTGATGTTCTCGGCCCTGTTCGCCGGTATCTACCGGCTGGCCTTCGCCTACACCATCGATCGGCGCTGAAGGAGGCCATCCCATGATCCGCGCCTTCGGGTACAACGAATTCCTGTTCCTGCTCAGTGCCGTGCAATGGACGCTGCTGCTGTCGGTCATCGCCTTCATCGGCGGCGGCATCGTCGGGCTGGTCGTGGCGCTGGGCCGCACGTCGGACGTGAAGCCGCTGCGCTGGCTGGCGACCGGCTATATCCAGATCTTCCAGGGCACGCCGCTGCTGATGCAGCTGTTCCTGGTCTTCTTCGGCGCCACCGTGATCGGCATCGACATGAGCCCGTGGGTCGCCGCGGCGGTCGGACTGACGCTGAACACCAGCGCCTTCCTCGGCGAGATCTGGCGCGGCTGCATCCAGTCGGTGCCGCGCGGCCAGTGGGAGGCGGCCTCGTCTCTCGGCCTGCGCTATCCCGGCCTGATGCGCTACGTGATCCTGCCGCAGGCGGTGAAGGTCGCGGTGCCGCCGACGGTGGGCTATCTGGTGCAGGTGATCAAGGGCACCTCGCTGGCCGCCATCATCGGCTTCGTCGAACTGACCCGCGCCGGCCAGATCGTCAACAACGCCACCTTCCAGCCCTTCCTGGTCTTCGGCATCGTCGCCGCGATCTATTTCGCGCTGTGCTGGCCCCTGTCGCTGCTGAGCCAGCGTTTGGAAACCCGCTACGCCGCGCCGTCTCGTTAAATCCTTAAAAACATTCGCACTCGGAGGAAACACCCATGGCCTTCACCGTCACCCGCCGCCTGATCGTCGCCGGCGCCCTGATGACCGCCGCTGTTGGACTTACCGCCACGGCGAACGCCCAGAGCGTCGAGGACATCAAGGGCAAGGGCAAGCTGACCATCGGCATGCTGGTCGATTTCCCGCCGTTCGGCATCACCAGCGCCGACGGCAAGCCGGACGGCTATGACGCCGACGTCGCCAAGCTGATGGCCAAGCATATGGGCGTGCCGGTGGACATCGTGCCGGTGACCGGGCCGAACCGCATCCCCTACCTGCTGACCGGCAAGGTCGACGTGCTGGTCGCCTCGCTCGGCATCACGCCGGAGCGCGCCAAGCAGGTCGCCTTCTCCGAGCCCTATGCCGCCATCGAGATCGGGCTGCTCGCCCCGCAGAAATCGCCGGTCGCCAAGGCAGAGGATCTGTCGGGCAAGAGCGTCGGCGTCGCCCGCGCCAGCACCCAGGACCAGTCGCTGACCGCGGTGGCGCCGAAGGATGCCCGCATCATGCGCTTCGACGACGACGCCAGCGCCGTGCAGGCCCTGCTGTCCGGTCAGGTCGATGCGCTGGGCGTCAGCAACGTGGTGGCCCAGCAGATCAAGACGATGGCGCCCCAGGCCAACTACGAGATGAAGTTCGTCCTGAAAAGCCAGGTCCAGGGCGTCGCCTTGCGCCAGGGCCAGGACAAGCTGCTGGGCTGGGTCAACGGCTTCCTCGACACCGTCAAGAAGAACGGCGAGCTGAACGCCATCCACCAGAAGTGGCTGGGCACCGACCTGCCGGCGGCGGTCACCGCCAGCAAGTCGTAAATCAGGCAAAGCGCAATTCCCGGTGGAGGGTACGACCATGGCAGTGGCGTCTGAGCCGACGCGCGGCGGCAAAGCACCTGCAATGAGCGCGGATGTCGTCATCCGCATGGAAGGCGTCCAGAAATGGTACGATCACTTCCAGGTGCTGAAGGACATCGACCTGGAGGTCCACCGGGGCGAGCGCATCGTCATCTGCGGCCCTTCCGGATCGGGAAAATCGACCCTGATCCGCTGCATCAACCAGCTGGAACGTCACCAGAAGGGCCGGATCACCGTCAACGGCGTCGAACTCGGCCCGCACCACCGCCAGCTCGACATGGTGCGGCGGGAGGTCGGCATGGTGTTCCAGAGCTTCAACCTGTTCCCGCATTTGACCGTGCTGGAGAACTGCATGCTGGCACCGTTGAAGGTGCGCGGCATTGCCAAGGCCGAGGCGAAGGCCACCGCGATGCGCTATCTGGAGCGGGTGCGCATCCCCGAACAGGCGGACAAATATCCCGGCCAGCTGTCGGGCGGCCAGCAGCAGCGCGTCGCCATCGCGCGGTCGCTGTGCATGAACCCGAAGGTGATGCTGTTCGACGAGCCGACCTCCGCCCTGGATCCGGAGATGGTCAAGGAGGTGCTGGACACCATGATCGGCTTGGCCGAGGACGGCATGACCATGCTGTGCGTGACGCACGAGATGGGCTTCGCCAAATCGGTCGCCCACCGCGTGATCTTCATGGACCGCGGCGAGATCGTCGAGCAGAACACGCCGGAGGAGTTCTTCACCGCCCCGAAATCGGAGCGGACGCGGAGCTTCCTCGGCCAGATCCTGGCCCATTGATAAATTGTGCTCCACCAAGGACGAGTTGAGATGAAGCCCGAAATCCTGCCGCCAGAAATCTTGCTCATCGAACCGATGATGCCCGCCGTCGAGCAGGGTCTTGATGCGGCCTACACCGTCCACCGCCTGTCCGCGGCCCCTGACCGCGACCGGCTGATCGCCGAGGTCGGCGACCGCGTGCGCGCCGTCGTCACCGGCGGCGGCACCGGCGTGAAGAACGCGGTGGTCGATGCGCTGCCCAATCTCGGGATCGTCGCCATCAACGGCGTCGGCACCGACGCGGTCGATCTGGAGCATTGCCGCGGCCGCGGCGTGCGTGTCAGCAACACGCCGGACGTGCTGACCGACGATGTCGCCGATCTCGCCATCGGGCTGATGATCGCCGCCTCGCGCCGGATGATGGTCGGCGACCGCTTCGTCCGCGCCGGTCAATGGCCGAAGGGCAAGCTGCCGCTCGCCCGCAAGGTCAGCGGCAAGCGGCTGGGCGTGCTGGGGCTGGGCCGCATCGGCGAGGCCATCGCCAAACGGGCCGAGGCCTTCGGCATGACCATCGCCTACACCAACCGCAAGCCGCGCGACGGCGTGTCCTACCGTTTCGTCGCCTCCCCGGTCGATCTGGCGCGGGAGAGCGACATTCTGGTGGTCGCCGCTTCGGCCGGGGCGGATGCCCGCAACATGGTCGGCCGCGCCGTGCTCGACGCGCTGGGCCCGGAGGGGCTGCTGGTCAATGTCGCCCGCGGCAGCGTGGTGGATGAGCCGGAGCTGCTGGCTGCCCTGACCGAGGGCCGGATCGGCGGCGCCGGGCTGGACGTCTTCGCCGACGAGCCGAACGTGCCGGAGGGCTTCTACGGCCTCGACAACGTCGTGCTCCAGCCGCATCAGGCCAGCGCCACGGTGGAGACGCGGACGGCGATGGGCCAGCTCGTGCTCGACAATCTGGAGGCCTTCTTCGCCGGCCGGCCGCTGCCGACCGCCGTGGTGTGAGGCACCGCCGCCGTGGCCGCGCCGCGCGATAGCAGGAAACCGGGCAGCGGAAAGCCGGGAACCGTCACCCTGACGGAGGTCGCCGGCCATGCCGGGGTGTCGCGCTCGACCGTGTCGCTGGTGCTGCGCGGCAGCCCGCTGGTGGCGGCGGAAACGCGGGAGCGGGTGCAGGCCGCCATGGCGGCGCTCGGCTACATCTACAACCGCGGCGCCGCCACCCTGCGCGCCGCCCGCACCCAGACGGTCGGGTTGCTGGTCTGCGAACTGAACAACCCCTTCTATGCCGAGCTGACGGCGGGGGTGGACGACGTGCTGGACACCGAGGGCTTCGTCGCCTTCATCGCCAACACCGCCGAGCAGCCGGAGCGCCAGGACCGCTTCCTGCAACGGATGCGCGAGCACAATGTCGACGGAGTGATCCTCTGCCCCGCCGCCGGGACGCAGGCCGAGTTGCTCGACCGGCTGGACCGCTGGCGGCTGCCCTGCGTCCAGGCGTTGCGCGTGGTCTCGGATCACGGAAGAGACTATGCCGGGGTGGATTACCAGGCGGGCATGGAGACGGTGACCGAGCATCTCGTCGCGCTCGGCCACCGGCGGATCGCCTTCGTCGGCGGCACTTTGGACCATTCCGCCTACGCTGCGCGGCTGGCCGGATTCACCGCAGCGATGCGGCGGCACGGGCTGGCCGACGATCTGGTGCTGCGCTGTCCGCTGACCCGGCGATCGGGTGCTGCGATGGCTGATGATCTGCTGAATAGGCCGCAGGACGCAACGGCGCCCCCGACGGCGGCCCTGTGCTACAACGACGTGGTGGCGCTCGGGTTGATGCTGGGGCTGGAGGCACGCGGTCTCAGGGCCGGGCGCGATCTGGCCGTCACCGGCTTCGACGACGTGCCGGAGGCCGCACTCAGCCGGCCGGCGCTGACCACCGTCGCCACCTCCGCAAGGCAGATCGGGCAGGAAGCCGCCCGGCTGCTGCTGCGCCGGATCGCCGACCCGCAGGGCCCGCCCGAGCGGATCATCCTGCCGAGCCGGCTGGTGGTCCGCCAATCCTGCGGTGCTCCTGGCGGCACCCCCTCTCCCTCCCCTCACCACAGAGACTTGTCATGACCGATACCGTCGACGCCCTGATCGCGGCCCGCGAGACCCGCCAGTGGCTGACCGGGCTGGACAGCCGCCCCGCGACCGAAGCGGAGGCCTATGAGATCCAGGACGCAGTCGCCCGCCGCCTCGGCCCCGTCACCGCCTGGAAGGTCGGCGCCCGCACGCCGGATGCCGAGCCCTTCCGCGCGCCGATCAACGCCGCCACCGTCTTCGAGAACACCGACCACCTGCCGGCCAGGCTGTTCCAGGTCATCGGGGTGGAGGCGGAGATCGCCTACCGCTTCGCCCGCGACCTGCCGCCGCGCGAGCAGCCCTATACGCGGGACGAGGTGCTGGATGCCATCGCCTCGGTCCATCCGGCCTGGGAGATCGTCGACACCCGCTTCGCCGGTTTCGGCAGCCAGGACGGGCTGAGCCACATGGCCGACCAGTTCAACCACGGCGCCCTGATCGTCGGCCCGGCCATCGCCGACTGGCGCTCGCTCGACCCGGTCAAGGAGACGGTGACGCTGGAGGTCGACGGCGAGACCAAGGTGGATGTCGTCGGCGGCAACAGCGCCGGCGATCCGGTGCGGCTGCTGGTGTGGATGGCCAATGTCGGCGCCCGCAGCTTCGGCGGCCTGCATGCGGGAGAGGTGGTGACCACCGGCTCCTGCACCGGCACCGTCTTCGTCGAGCCGGGCAGCCGCTCGGTCGCCCGCTACGGCACCATGGGCACCATCACGCTGAAGGTCGATTGAGCGAAGTGGTTGCGGGCCGGAACTCGCCGGCCCGCGACGCACATCACGGCAACAGATGCCCAAGCCGCTGGCCGAGCGCGGTCAGGCCGCTGGAGGCCGGAACGTCGGCGCCGGCGACCAGATCAACCTGCCGGCGGACGGCGCCGTCATAGTCGATGCGCAGCTGGCCGACGACGTCACCGCGATGGACCGGGCTCGGCAGCGGTTCGACCAGGGTGGCGACGACATGCAGGCTGTTGCGGTCGGCCGGCGCCATGGTGACGGTCACGTCGTCGGCGACCGTCACCGGCACGCTGTCCTCCGCCCCCATCCACACCGGCGCCTGTTCGACCAGCTCGCCCTTGCGCAGCAGGGGATAGAGCCTGAAGCTGTTCCAGGCCCAGTCGAGCAGCCGGGTCGGCTCGTCGTTGCGGGACTGCGGGCTGGGCAGGCCGTTGACCACCAGCACGAGACGGCGGCCGTTGCGCTCGCCCGACGCGGTCAGGCCATAGCCGCCGACCTCGGTGTGGCCGGTCTTGATGCCGTCGACGCTGACCGGGTGGTAGAGCAGCGGGTTGCGGTTGCCCTGGCGGATGCCGTTCCAGGTGAAGGTCCGCTCCGACTCGTAATGGTAGAATTGCGGAAAGTCGCGGATCAGATGGCCGGCGAGGATCGCCAGATCGCGGGCGGTGGTGTAGTGGTCCGGATCCGGCCAGCCGCTGGCGTTCATGAAATGGCTGTCGGCCATCCCCAGCGCGCGCGCCTTGGCGTTCATCATCGCGGCGAAGGCGGATTCGCTGCCGGCCAGCCCCTCGGCCAGCGCGACGGCGGCGTCGTTGCCGCTGTCGATCAGCAGCCCGCGCAGCAGATCCTCGACCCGCACCGTGCTGCCCAGCTTCAGGAACATGCGGGAGCCGCCCATCTTCCAGGCGGTCTGGCTGACCGGGAAGCTGGTGTCGAGCGTCGTCCGGCCATGGACCAGCGCATCATAGGTCAAATAAGCCGTCATCATCTTGGTCATCGAGGACGGCGCCATGCGGGCCGTCCCGTTCTTGTCCAGCAGCACGGCACCGCTGGAGAGATCGACCAGATAGGCCTGCCTGGCCGCCGTGTCCGGCTGGGACAGCGCGAGAGCGGGAACCGGGAGCAGGACGGCGGCGGCCAGAGACAGGCAGGCGGCCAAGCGGCGAAAGAGGGCGGCGGACCGGCCTTCGGAGCGCGGCCGCGGATTGACGACGATCACCCTGTGGATCCCCTGAGGCGACGGATGGGTCTTGTGACGGCCGCTTCCATGGACCATCGCCGCGCCGGCTTCACCCCTTATTTTCGTATGGCTCCCACTTTTAATCTGGGAGGGCTGGAGGATCAGGCCGGATCGAGCAGCCGCGGGCCGGGGCCGCCGTCGCCAAGCTCGTCCCACGGGTTGCGCAACGGGCAGTCGCGGATCGACAGGCAGCCGCAGCCGATGCAGCCGTCCAGATTGTCGCGCAGCTTGGTCAGCTTGGTGATGCGGTCGTCCAGCTCGGCCCGCCAGCGCTCCGACATGCGGCGCCAGTCGGCGGTGGTCGGGGAACGGTCCTGCGGCAGGGCGTTCAGCGCGTCGGCGATGGAGGCGAGCGAGATGCCCAGCCGCTGCGCCACCTTGATGACCGCCACCCGCCGCAGCACGTCGCGGGAGAATCGGCGTTGGTTGCCTGGGTTGCGCCAGCTTTGGATCAGCCCCTGCGCCTCGTAGAAATGGATGGTCGAGACCGCCACGCCGGACCGACGCGCCACCTCCCCCACCGTCATTTCCTTGTCGTAGTCCTCCGGCGACAGCATTCCGGCCCCTCCCCTCTCCTGCAACCCTCCGTCCCGCCAGTCTGGCGGCTTTTCCGCTTGACCTCAAGTTCTGTTGAGGTTTTAGCCTGCCCCGACTTTGCCGCCTGAATGGGCAGAGTGCCGATTGGGTGATCAGATGTTCAGACCGGGGATGGGGACCGAATGACCAGGGAAAAGCTTGCCGCCTTGCGGGACCGTCTGGCGGGTTTGGGGGAGGTCGTGTTCCGGCCGATCCTGCCCGGCGCCACGCTGCGCGACCGCATGATCGCCTGCTGCGGTGCGTTGCTGGGCATCGCCGCGACCGGGCTGCTCTGCCGCAACATGCTGGACTTCATCTCGAGCGCGCCGGTGCTGGTGGCGCCGATGGGGGCGTCGGCGGTACTGCTGTTCGCGGTGCCGGCCAGCCCGCTCGCCCAGCCCTGGTCGATCGTCGGCGGCAACACGCTGTCGGCCATCGTCGGGGTGCTGGTCGCCACCGTCATTCCCGACCCTATGCTGGCGGGCGCCGCCGCGGTGGCGCTGGCCATCGCCACCATGTCGCTGACCCGTTGCCTGCATCCGCCCGGCGGCGCCGCCGCCCTGACCGCGGTGCTCGGCGGGCCGGCGGTGACGGAGATGGGCATCAAGTTCGCCTTCTTCCCCGTCGCGGTGAACTCCGTCCTGCTGCTGACCGCCGGACTGATGTTCCACCGGCTGTCCGGCCACCGCTATCCGCACAAGCCGGTCAACGCCCACCGCACCAACGACCCGCCGCCGCAGTTGCGCCCCGGCCTGACCCAGGGCGATGTCGACGATGCGCTGCGCACGCTGGCCGAGACGCTGGACGTCAGCCGCGACGATCTCGGCGCCCTGCTGGTCAATGCCGAGCTGCACGCGCTGGAGCGGCTGCATGCCGACATCACCTGCCGCGAGATCATGTCGCGCGATCTCGTCACCGTCACGCCGGACACCCACCCGCAGGTGGCCCGCGCCCGGCTGCTGGAGCATGGCTTCCGCACACTGCCGGTGGTGGATGGGCAGAACGCGGTCGTCGGCATCGTCGGGCACGAGCAGCTGTCGCACGGCGACGCCGTCCATCACGGAGCGCGTGTCGCCGCGGTGATGGCGCCGGCGGCGACCGAGCTGCCGGACACTCCGGTCTTCCGCCTGCTCGGCCGCCTGTCCGACGGCCGGACCCATGACGTGGTGATCGTCGACCAGAACCGCCGGGTGCTGGGAATGATCACCCAGACCGACCTGCTGGTGGTGCTGGCCCGCACCGCGCTGGCGCGTGCGGTGCAGACCGGGGTCGATGGGCTGAACGATGCCCTGCCACGCGGCTACCTGCGCGACGTGACCGCCGGGCGGGCGTAGCGGTCCAAGGGCCGGGGCGCCTCCCTTCGCCGTACCGGCCCTCTGGTCCGCAGCCGGAGCGTTTGAACTCTGGTGACGGCGGTCCATGCGCTCAGAGTGCGATGTCGACGACGATCTTGCCGCCGGCACTTCCATCGGTCACGGCGGTGTGCGCGTCGTCGGCCTGCTCCAGCGAGAAGCGCCGCGGATCGAGGCGGGGCAGCAGTTTGCCGGCTTCGACCAGCGCGGCGGCGCGGCGCAGGATTTCGCCATGGTTCGCCATTCCTTCCCCCGTCAGCAGGGGCAGCAGGGTGAAGACGCCGGAATAGGTCGCCGCACGGAACGAGAGCGGCGCCAGCGCATGCGTTCCCCAGCCCAGGCAGCTGACCACATGGCCGAAGCGCCGCACCGCCTGGAACGAGGCATCGAGCACCGGTCCGCCGGCGGTGTCATAGACCAGATCGAAACCGCGGCCTCCGGTGTGGCGGGCGACGTATGTTTCGACCGTCTCGGCCCGGTAATCGATGGCGGTGGCGCCGAGTTGTTCGACCACTGCCTTCTTGCCTGCGGACTCCGTTGCCCAGACGGTCGCACCGAACGCGCGGGCGATCTGCACCGCAACATGCCCCACACCGCCGGCCCCGCCATGGACCAGGACCGTCTGGCCGGATTGGACATTGGCGCGGTCGACCAGCCCCTCCCAGGCGGTGATGGTGATCAACGGCAGGGCCGCGGCTTCGCGCATCGTCAGGTTCGCCGGCTTGTGCGCGAGCAGGTCGGCCTGCACGGTTGCGTACTCCGCCAGCGAGCCCTGGCGCCCGCCGACGCCGCCGGTCATGCCATAGACCTGATCGCCGGGCTTGAAGGCGGTGACACCGGGACCGACGGCGACGACCTCGCCCGCCAGATCGATGCCGAGGATGGCGGGCAGCGGATGTTTCGCATGGGCGGCGGCACCGGCCCGAATCTTGGTGTCCAGCGGGTTGACGCCGCTGGCGGCGATGCGGACCAGCACCTGGCCCTGACCGGCCACCGGTCGCGCGACCTCGGTCAGCCGGAACGGGGCGTTATACGCGTCCAGCACCAGCGCGCGCATCGTGTTGTTCGGATCCTGGGACATGGCCTTGCTCCTTCGTCGGGGTGCATCGTGGTGACGTTCCGAAGGATGTGCCGAACGCGAATGTTTGAAAAATAAAGATACTGTTTGAACTCCATTCATTTATGTATGATCTGGCATGGAATGGAGCGACCTTCGGATTTTCCTGGCGATCGCCCGCGCGGGCACGCTTGGCGCAGCCGCGCGGCGGATCGGGCAGACCCAGCCGACCATGGGGCGGCGTCTGCGCGCCTTGGAAGAATCTGTGGGGCACGCTCTGTTCCAGCGAACCAGCGACGGCTTCGTGCTGACCGACGAAGGGACCGCCGTGCTGCGCCATGCCGAGCGCATGGAAGAGGAAAGCCTTGCGCTGGAACGCGAGCTGTCCGGGCAAGGCGGGCGGTTGGAGGGCAGCCTGCGGTTATCGTCTTCCGACTGGTTCGGCCTGCACATGCTGACCCCGGTGATTCGCGACTTCACGCGGCGCCACCCCGGCGTGATGGTGGAACTGCTCACCGAATCCCGGCTGCTCAGCCTCTCCAGGCGCGAGGCCGACCTTGTGTTTCGCATTCGTCCGTTCGACGAGCCGGACGTGGTGCAGCGCAAGCTGACCCGGATCGACTATGCCCTTTACGGTCCGATCGAAGGCCCGGAGCCGAAGGGCGGTGACGGCTCGGGCTGCGCCCTGGTCACGATGGACACCGCCTTCGGCGGCATGCCGGATGTCGCATGGCTGCGGCGTATGCTGCCGAACGCCCATGTCGCGTTTCGCAGCAACAACCGGGACGTCCAGGCCGCCATGGCCGCTTTCGGCGTCGGATTGGCGGTTCTGCCGCGCCCCATCGGCGACGTCTCGGACAGGCTGCGGGTCATCGACCTCGGCGAGCCGCCGCCCGGACGTGATGTCTGGGTCGGCTATCACCAGGATCTTCGCCGGCTGGCACGCCTGCGCTTTCTGCTGGATCTGATGATCGAGCGCTTTTCGTGAGTGCCTGAGTCCGATGTACAGCGTCACCAGAGTTCAGGAATCGCGGTAACCGGCGTCACCAAAGTTCAGCGATCAGAGGCCGTGCGGTAGGACGCCGTCAGGCGATGCGTGCCATCACCCGCTCGTTGATCGGCGGACGTGACGGGTAAAGGATCAGCCCTTCGGCCGCTTCCTCGACGCGGGCGTCCGGGTAGGCGGCCATGGCGTATTTCAGGTTGGGGATGAACTTGGTCTTGAACTGGCGCACCAGGGCATAGCCGGCACCGAACTGGCCATGCAGGGCCGCCCAGGTGATCGGCGTCGGCTTGTCCAGCGAATGCAGGCGGTAGGCCAGCCAGATATAGACGTCGAGCGCCATCGATTTGCCGCTGATCGCCTTCAGCGCCTCTTCGGCCACCGGAACCGGATGCTCGCGCAAGGCTTTGAAGAAGCTGTCGCTCAGCCGAACCGTTTCTGTGAACAGGGTTCCCTGGCGGTCGTCGGGACGGCGCAGCTGGATGGCGTCGGCGACGATCGATTCCTTGCTCTGCCGCCGGCCGCCGTCGGCGTCGGTGAAGAAGGTCAGATGGCAGGCGGACAGGCGGGCGGCCTGATCCTCCACGTCGCGATAGGCCTTGCCGCAGATCGGTATGTCCATGCGCTTCAGCCAGTCATGCATGGATCCGCCCAGCTCGACCTCCGGATTCCCGGTCTGGATGGCGCGGGTCTGGAGATAGAGCAGGATCATGCGGGCACGGCTGCCATAGGGCACGCCGATTCGGCGGGTGACGCCGTTGCGGTCCTCGATCACGCCGGGTTGGATGACCAGCTTCACCTTGTGGCCGGGCCGTTCCCAATGCTGATCGTCGGGAAGCTGGCGGTGTGGCAGTGCTGTCTGGCAGAATCCGGCATAGGTGATGCCCAGCTTGCCGTTTTCCGCCGCCTGGACCGCGGCGGCAATGTCGATCAGCGGCCGTTCCTCGTCCGAAACGAGGGCCAGCGCGCCGTCGCGTCCGTGTGTCTCGATCAAACGATGAATGCTGCCCATACCCGTCTCCAGCCTTTGGCCACCATGACCGTCCTGTGACCGCCCTATGACCGAACCTGCCAGATACAACACCCCGGATCGCGCCGAAGGCAATTTGAACCTTGGTGACGCAGGCTAATTGGAAGCTATTTGGAACCAACTATTAGATTCGTCACCAAGGTTCAGGGGATAAGTCCGAGTCGCGTCACCACAGTTCAAGACTGGCGTCACCAGAGTTCATGGGGAAAAACCTTGGGCCTGTGGGCGAATCGAGGTGGTGGAGCGGCTGTCCGCTTGAACCTTGGTGACGCTGTGCCGGTCGATTCGGGGGTGGATTCGGGTGGCGGGGCCTGCTGGGCGTCACCAAAGTTCAAGGATTCCAGCAGGTAAGACGGGTGGCGTTTTGGGCCTGTGCCAGGGTCCCCTTTCTTTGGTCTGGCTGGCGGGGCCATTGAAAATCATCGGCGTCGCGTCATCTCTGCGAAGGCGGGGATCCGGGAGCTTTGCTCAATAATGCATTGAATTGGCTGGATTCCTGCCTTCGCGCGAATGACGGCTGGGAGCGCTTCCCACCGCTTGGACGGAAGGTTTTGCGCAGCCGGAGGCTTGTTCCGCGGCTCTTCATCGGTCCGGATTGTCCGGGCGTCACCAAAGTTCAAACGCGTCGTCGAGTCGATTCCCGACTCCAGGCGTCACCAAAGTTCAAACCCTGGAAGGGGCCAGCGTCACCAAAGTTCAAGAGTCATGCCGAGTCGGTCCGGCCAGGGGCGTCACCAAAGTTCAAACCGTCCCCGGTTCTGCCGCCTCGGGGGCGTCACCAAGGTTCAGGACTCCGGCCGCCAGGGAACAGGTTGACCGTGGCGGAGTTGTCTTGCCCTAGGGCCGGATCGGTGGAGGGGGTGATATGGTGCGCGAAGCGGTGGCGGCATCGGCTGGGGCGGCTTCGGCCGGGGATGCCGAAGACGGGGACTCGGGAAAAGTCGTCATCGCCGCCATCGCGGCCAATCTGGCGATCACCGTCACCAAATTCGGCGCGGCGCTGATCACCGGCAGCGCGTCGATGCTGAGCGAGGCCGTGCATTCCCTGGTCGATAGCGGGAACGAGGCGCTGATGCTGGTCGGGCTGAAGCGGTCGCGGAAGCCGCCCGACGAGCGCCACCCCTTCGGCTACGCGCGCGAGCTTTACTTCTGGACCTTCGTCGTGGCGTTGGTGATCTTCGCCGGCGGTGCCGTGGTCTCCATCTATGAAGGGGTGGAGAAGATCCTGCACCCGCAGCCGGTGGAGTCCGCCTGGATCAACTTCGTCGTGCTGGGCGTCGCCTTCGTCATGGAGGCGATCAGCTGGGTGGTGGCGCTGCGCGCCTTCAACGCCGACCGCGGTGAGGCCGGCGTGTTCGAGACCGTCCATGCCAGCAAGGATCCGACCGTCTTCATCGTGCTGTTCGAGGATTCGGCTGCCCTGGTCGGGCTGATCATCGCCGCCGCCTGCCTGTCGGCCGACCTGCTGCTGGACCAGCCGATCTATGATGGCGTCGGGTCGATCCTGATCGGGCTGGTGCTGGCCACTACCGCCGCCTTCCTCGCCTATGAGACCAAGAGCCTGCTGATCGGCGAGTCCGCCCGCCCCGACCTTGTCCATGGGGTGCGCGTCCTGGTGCGGGAGGAGAAGGCGGTCGACCAGGTGAACGAGGTGCTGACCATCCATCTCGGCCCCAAGGTGGTGATCGTGAACGTCAGCCTGGACGTGCGCGACGACGTCAGCGCCGGACAGGTGGAACAGGCGCTGGCCCGCATCGAACGGCGGGTGAAGGAACGGTTCCCGGAAGTCCGCCGCGTCTTCACCGAGTTGCGGGCGAGGGAGCATCGGGACCGACCGGAGCGGACCGGACGAGGCTGACCGATCGGTCGGCTTGTTGTTGCAACTCCGCACGGGGTCCATTGACAAAGTTCCGGCAACTTGCTCAGACTCCGCGCGGCTATCCGCCGGGGGGCGGAGTCCGAGGCGAATGACGGGAGTGTTGTCGATGGGTGCCGGGGGCGACGACATGCGCCAGCTGCGCGAGCGGCGCGGCGAGAACCAGACGCAGTTCGCCGAATGGCTGAACGCGCAGCTCGGCCGCAGCTATACCAAGGCGCGGATCAGCCGCTGGGAAAGCGGGGCGGAGCGGATCCCGCAGCAGCTCGTCGATTTCCTGACCCGTCACAAGGCGGACGAACGGCCCCGGTCCGCAACCTATCTTGCCGTCGCCAACCAGAAGGGCGGCGTCGGCAAGACCGCCACCGCCGTCAACCTCGCCTATGCCCTGACCGAGGGCGGGGCGCGGGTGCTGCTGATCGACTGCGATTCCCAGAGCAACGCCACCGTCCATGTCGGCATCGGCAACGCCGCCATCGTCGCCTTGGAGCAGCAGCGCAAGACACTCTATTATGTGCTGCGCTCGGAAGAGCCGCTGACCTCGGTCATCATGCCGACGGCGGAGCGCGGGCTGGATCTGGCGCCGGCCGGCTTGTCGCTGGCCGATGCCGACGTGGAGCTGGCGGCGGATTCCACCGGCGGGCTGATCCTGCGCGAGAAGCTGGACGAGGTGCGCCACGCCTATGATTTCGTGGTGATGGACTGCGCGCCGAACCTGGGGCTGGTGACCGCCAACGCGCTGTCGGCGGCGGAGCTGGTGGTGGTGCCGGTGCAGACGGAGGCGCTGGCCCTGCTGGGCGTCAAGCGGCTGGTCGACACCATCGGCCGCATCCGCCGCCGGGTGAACCCCAGCCTGCGCATCGCCGGCATCATCCCGACCATGTACAACGACCGGCTGACCCAGGACCGGGCGACCTTGCAGGAGCTTATGGAGTCCTACGCCAGTCAGGTGCCGGTCTTCGATCCCATCCCCCGTGCCACCGTCTATGGCAAGGCGGCGGCGGCCGGCATGATCACGCTGGCCGGCGATCCCAAGGCGCCGGGGGCCGAGACCTTCCGCGAGGTGGCGCGCCAGATCCGCGCCTATGCCCAGAACCGGGAGATGCCGCATGTCGCGTAAGTTCGAACGCAAGACCCGCGAACTGCTGGGCGGCGCGGCGGAGCCGGCCGGCGTGGTGGCCGGCGGGCTGACGGTGGGCAGCGACCGGCTGTTCGGCACCTCGGCCGGCTTCCCGCATGTGGTGGAGCTGGACCTTGCCCGCGTCCGCCGCAACCCCGACCAGCCCCGCCGCCATTTCGACGAGGCGGAGCTGCGCAGCCTCGCCTCCTCCATCGAGCGGCATGGCTTGCAGAACCCGATCCTTGTCCGCCCCCTGCCCCAGGGCGAGTATCTGCTGATCGGCGGCGAGCGCCGCGTGCGTGCGCATGAGATGCTGGACCGCAAGACGGTCTTCGCCATCCTGACCTCCGGCGATCCGGACGAGATCGGACTGATCGACAATGTCCAGCGCGTCGATCTGAACGCGGTGGAGTATGCGGCGGCGCTGGCCCGGCTGATCGACAAGCATGGCTACACCCACGACGAGCTGGCCGCCGTCGTCGGGCGTGATCGCACCGACGTGACCAAGCTGCTGGCGATCATGGGGCTGCCGGTGGAAATCCGGGAGGAGTATGCGACGCGGTTCGCCCATGTCTCCCGCTCCGTGATGATCGAGATCGCCGCCGCCCCGGCCGAGCTGCAGGATCGGCTGTGGGAGCGCGCCAAGGAGGGCGCCAGCGTCAAGGCGGTGCGGCAGGCCAAGCGCGAGCATGCCAATGGCGCCGTCGCCGAGGCTCCGCCGCCGGATGCCGCCCAGGAGCCGGAGGCGAAGGAGGCGGTGCGGGCCTTGCAAGCCAGCGTGAAGCGCATCCTGCGCGATGTCGCCGTGGTGCGCGAGCAGCGCCGCTACCTCGATCCCGACAACCGCGACCGGCTGCTGCAACTGCGGGCGGAGATCGATGCTATTTTGGAAGAGGGCGCCTAAACGCCCTCACCCAGCAGAGCCTTGGGTTCCAGGAAGGCGTCCAGGCCGAAGCTGCCATACTCGCGGCCGATGCCGGACTGCTTGAAGCCGCCGAAGGGCGCCTTCGGGTCGTGGGCAAGGCTGTTGATCAGCACCCGGCCGGCGACGATGCGGTCCGCCACCCGGCGGGCGCGGGCGCTGTCGCCCGATAGCACATAGGCCTGGAGTCCATAGACGGTGTCGTTGGCGATGGCGACCGCCTCTTCCTCATCCTCATAGGGGATGATGGAAAGGACCGGGCCGAAGATTTCCTCCCGCGCGATGGTCATCTCGTTGCGGACGCCGGTGAACAGGGTCGGGCGCACGAACCAGCCCCCGGAAAACTCCGGCGGCCCCTCTGGCCGCCCTTCCCCGCCGGCCAGCAGGACGGCGCCCTCTTCCAGCCCGATGCGGATGTAGCGCTGCACCCGCTCCCACTGGATCCGGCTGACCATCGGGCCGACGGTGGTCGCCTGATCGCGGGGATCGCCAGCCCGTACCGCCTCGACCGCCGCCCTGGCCAGCGCCTCGATCTCGGCGAGGCGGCTGCGCGGGGCCAGCAGGCGGGTGCCGGCGATGCAGGCCTGTCCGCTGTTCATGAAGGCGGCGTTGAGCGCCAGCGGGATCGCCTGGGACAGGTCGGCGTCGTCGAGGATGATGGTCGGCGACTTGCCGCCCAGCTCCAGCGTAACCCTTTTCAGCGTGTCGGCCGCCGCGCGCAGGATCGCTTTGCCGGTGGCGGTGGAGCCGGTGAAGGAGATTTTGGCGACGTCGGGATGGCTGGAGATCGCCGTCCCCACCCGGTCGCCGCGGCCGGTCACGATGTTGAACAGGCCGGGCGGCAGATCGGCGGCATGCAGCGCCTCGGTGACGATCTGCGTCTGGCGGGCGCTCATCTCGCTGGGCTTGATCACCGCGGTGCAGCCGGCGGCGAGTGCGGTGGCGAGCTTGCCGCAGATGAAGCCGGCGTTGCTGTTCCACGGCGTGATCAGACCGGCGACGCCGAGCGGTTCCATGCTGACCTCGGCCCTGCCCATCCGGCGGAGGAAGGGATGGTCGGCCAGCAGTGCGGCGGTCTCGCGGAAGGCGCTCACCGGGTGATCGACCATGAAGGCGGC
Source organism: Azospirillum sp. TSH100 (assembly GCF_004923295.1). Taxonomy (NCBI): domain Bacteria; kingdom Pseudomonadati; phylum Pseudomonadota; class Alphaproteobacteria; order Rhodospirillales; family Azospirillaceae; genus Azospirillum; species Azospirillum sp. TSH100. The sequence goes on along the minus strand of NZ_CP039639.1, from coordinate 130,139 downwards.
GCGCGAGGCGGGGGCACCATATTCGTCGATCACGGCGTCGAGCAGGTCGCCGCGCCGGGCGGCGACGGCATCGCCCAGCCGGTGCAGCAGGGCGATGCGTTCCGCCTTGCCGGTCCGGGAGAAGGCGGGGAAGGCCCGCTTGGCGGCGGCGATGGCCGTCCGCGCGTCCTCCTCGTCGGCAAGGCGGACGCGGCCGGTGACGGCGCCGGTCGCCGGGTTGTGCAGGTCGGACAGCTCCGTCCCGTGCGGGGTGACGAAGCGGCCGTCTATATAGATGGTGTCGATCTCGTGCATGACGGGTCTCCCGAATGCGTCGTTGGGCGGCTGGTCATTCAGGTGGCGCAGGGGCTGTCGGGTGATAAGGTGGACAATCCCGCATGAATCGGTGAACGGATCGGGACAATGTCACTCACGGGATTGGCGGAGCTGGAGGCTGTGCAGGCGGTCGCCCGGCATCGCGGCTTCCGGGCCGCGGCAGCCGAACTGGGGATGTCGCGCTCGGCGCTCAGCCACGCCATCGCGGCGCTGGAGGAGCGGCTGGGGGTGCGGCTGTTCCACCGGACGACGCGCAGCGTGGCGCTGACCCGGGCGGGGGAGCAGTTCGTCGCCGACACCGCCCCTGCCCTGCGCGACATCCGCGCCGCCATCGACCGGCTGTCCGACCATCGGGCGTCACCGGCCGGAACGCTGCGCATCAACAGTTCGGCCGGGGCGGCGCGGATGGTTATGAAGCCACTCATCCTGGAGTATCTGCGCCGCTATCCCGACATGATTGTGGACATCGTCACCGAGGGGAAACTGGTCGATATCGTGCTGGAGGGCTTCGATGCCGGCGTGCGGCTGGCCGAGCAGGTACCGCAGGACATGATCGCCATCCCGCTCGGCCCTGAACTGCGCTTCGCGGTCGTCGGCACACCGGGGTATTTTGCCGGGCGCTCCCTGCCGGCGACCCCGGCCGATCTTTCCGGTCACCGCTGCATCCGCAGCCGCCTGCCGAGCGGCGCCCTCTATCGCTGGGAATTCGAGCGCCATGGCGAAACGGTCGCCATCGACGGCAGCGGGCCGCTGATCCTGGACGATCCCGTTCTGATGCTCGACGCGGTGCGGGCGGGGCTGGGGGTGGGCTATCTGGCGGAATGGCATGTCGCCGAGGACATCGCCGCCGGTCGCCTGCTGCGCGTGCTGGGGGAGTGGACCCAGCCGTTTCCGGGATTGTGCCTTTACTATTCAGGCCGGCGCCATCTGCCGCCGGGGTTGCGGGCGCTGGTGGATCTGGTGCGGGAGCTTGGGGGCGGGTGGTAGAGGGTGATGTGGGACGTCCCACATCATCCTTCCTCTCCTGAGACGGGAGAGGGCGTATCAAGGCGCCGGCGCCAGAAGGGGCGGTCCTGCCAGCGGCGTTCCAGGCCGTACCAGGCGCGGAGATGGGTGCGGTAGGCGTCGCGGATTGGCACGAGGCCGGCGGCGTAGCCCGATAGCGCGGCGGGATCACCGGACATGAGGCGATCGGCGGCTTCCGCGGCGGCGAGGCCGGTGTAGAGCGCGTTGAAGATGCCCTGGGACGACAGCGGGTCGAAGCCCAGCGCGGCATCTCCGACCGCCAGCCAGCCGTCGCCCGACGCCGGGGACAGGGTGCTGCTGTGGGCGGCGCAGAAGCCCCCCTGCCCGTCCGGTTCAAAGCCGCAGGCCTCCAAAGATCGGGACAGGACGGAGCAGCCCGACAGACGGCGCAGCAGCGATACGGCGTGGCGGGTGTCGGCCGCGGCGTCGAGGTCGGCGTCGGTGTGGAAGGCGACCACCCGGCGGCCGGCGGGCAGTGGGGCGCTGTACCACCAGCCGTCCGGCTCCGCCTCGATCCAGGTCAGGCCGGACTGACGGCCGGGGGCGTCAAAGCCGTGGATCCAGCCGCAGACCAGCCGGTCCGACACCGTCCGCCGGGCACCGAACCGCTTCGCCAGTGGCGACCCGCGTCCGCCGGCATCGACCAGCAGGCGGGCGCGGACGGGAATGCGGCGGCCGGCGGTCTCCACCTCCAGCAGCCAGCCCTCCCCTGCCCTGTTGACCGACAGCGGCTGGGCCGGCACCAGCAGGGCGGCACCCCGGGAGACCGCCACCCGGCGCAGCCAGCCGTCGAAGCGGCCGCGGTCGAGGTGCCAGCCCGGCCCGTCGAGGTCGCGCAGATTGTCGGCCTCGACCGGCACCGGTCCGCCCCAGACCGACCGGCCACCATGGCAGGGGGAATGGCCTTCGGCCAGGAAGGCCTCCCACAGACCCATGTCGGTCAGCAGCCGGCGGGCAGCCGGGGCCAGCGATTCGCCGATGCGGGATACGCCGTTTTGAACGGCGGGGCCGTCCCGTCGGTCCAGCACCAGCACCCGATGCAGCGGCGCGAGGTTGAGGGCGAAGGCGGATCCGGCCGGACCCGCCCCCACCACCACCGCATCCGCCTCGACGGGTGTCGTCACCGCAGCCCGCGTGGGAAGCGGCGGACCTTGTCGATCCGGCTGATGTCGACCGGTTGCGTCGACCGCAGCCCGGCACCACCACCGGCCCCTCCGCCCGAGGCGGCCGGCGCCCTGGTGGACAGGGTGTGGTGGGCCGTCCGCACCGCCTTGGTGTCGACGGTGTCGTCCACGTCGGGGATCGGGATGTGCTGGTCCTCCACTTCGATCAGCGGCGGGAACAGCTTGGCGCCATCCGGATCGGTCGGGCCGGGATTGACCTCGACCACGCCGAGATGGTCGAAGTGATGGATCATGTTGTTGATCTGGTCGGTGTAGCTGGTGGTGCCCAGCGGTGCGATCCAGGCGGCGCGGTTGGCGAAGGCGGCCAGTCGCACCTGCGGCGGCTGGTCGGCATCCATCACGATCCGGTAGTTTTCGCGGGTCAGCACCTCGTTCGGCACGCGGGCCGGCCAGAAGGTGGGGACGTTGGGATCATAGCTGGCGTCGTAGCCCGACCGGCAGCTGCCGGTGTCGGTCTGCCACGGCACAGCCATCCAGCGGGTGATGCCGCCGGGCAGCTGGCCATAGAGCGGGCCGTTGGGGATGGTCACCGTGTCGCTGGACAGGATGGCGCCCAGGCCCGGCTCCACCCAGCCCTTCGGCGCATGGGCGAAGCGGAACGGCTCCATATACATGGTGGAGGCGCGCACCGGCCACGTCATCTCGCAGCCGGGATGGAAGGCGTCGGCGAGGCAGAAGTCCAGTGCGGCGCGGGTCAGCACGTCGCCCTGCTCGTCCAGCGGCACCTGATCGAACTCGGTGTAGACCGGCACCTTGCCCCAATCGTCGTCGAAGTCGCCGGCGACCCACTGGTCGAGGAAGTCCAGCTGCGTCTGGGTCAGTGCGGTGTATTGGCGCGGCGTCTGGGCCGGCGGGATGTTCATCGCGTCGCCATAGACCCAGGGCCAGGGCATCGGCGACCAGCTGTCCACCGCGTCATGCCGGAAGGAGTTCTTCAGCACCCGCCGGGTTTCCTGGTTGGCGAGGCTGCGGTCGTTCAGCCGCGCGATCCACTCCTCCCTGGTGAAGTCGTTGGCGGACTTCCAGCCGAACCCGGCGGCGAAGCCGGCATTGACCCATTGCAGCCCGGTCATCCGCTCGAACACCGGGTAGATGTCGTGGGTGAAGGACGGGCGGGCCGGCTTCGGCAGGGTGCCCGCCTGGATCGCCACGTCGCGCATCAGGTCCCACATGGTGCGCACCGACTTGCGCTGCGGCCCATAGTTTGGCGGGGCGACGACGATCCAGGCCGGGGTGACCGGCAGCTCCATGCCGTTCAGCTTGACCACCGCATCGACCGGACCGTCGGAGGTGTCGTCGTGCCAGCCCTCGTTGTTGCCGAAGGTGATCGCCTTGGTGCCGTTGTAGGAGGCGGAGAAGCCGCGCCCGCCGGTGACCAGCAGGCGGTGGTCGCCCTCCTCGCACCACATGCGGCCGAGATAGACCGGCTCGCCCTGGTGCATGAATTTGCCGGCGACCAGCTTGCGGCTCTGCTTGCCATGGCCGGCATGGATCGCCTGTTCGCCGGCGTCGAGCACCAGCGCCTCGCGGTCGGCGACGGTCGGGTTGCGCAGCGTGGTCGGGTCGGCCGACGATGCTTCCGGAATGTCGAGCGCCAGCTGGAAGCCGTACCAGGCCGATTTCTTGTTGGCGAGATGGACCTTCCAGGTGATGTCGGCCTTGCTGTCCGGCGCCGTCAGCTCGCGGACGATCCGGCCCATGGCGTTGACGCCATAGATGCGGAAGCGCGCCGCCTGCGGCAGAAGCCGGCCCTCGGCGTCACGGTAGGGGTTCTGTGCCGGGTCGTCGCCGGCCATCAGCGGCTTCGGGTTCGGCACTTCGGGGCCGACGACATAGCCCTTCGGCGCGTTGCCGATGCGGGCGACGCCGATCGGCGGATAGATCACCGCCTTGACGATGCAGTCATCCTTGGGCAGCGGCGGCGCTTCGGTGCGCGGCACGGTCGGCTGTTCCAGCGGCTGGCCGTTGGCCTGATGGCGGACGTCGGCGCCGTGGTTGTAGACCAGCTTGCGCACCGCGGCGATGCTGCCCTGCGGCGTCTGCTCCACCGGCGTGCGCCAGATGTTGAAGGCCAGCTCCTGCCCATAGTCGCCCTGGCCGCGGGCGCAGACATCCTGCTTCGGCAGGATCAGCGTCGCCACCGGCTGGTAGGGATACCGGTCGGTCGGCCATTCCTCCGTCGCCTTGTCCAGCGGATAGCCGGCGCTCCTGGGAACCACCTGCACCATGAAGGTGAAGCGGTAGTCGTCCTCCAGCAGCCGGTTGGCGAGGTCGTTGGCGAGATAGTTCTGGTCGTCGGTCGGCACATTGACCGCCGGATGGCCGGGCGGCGGCGCTTCCGGCACCAGCGAGTATTTGGCGTAATGGTCGGGGCCGAAATCGAAGGGCAGGATCGCCCAATATTGGGTGGTCAGCACGCTGCCGTCGACCTGGGCCGACATGGCGTTCAGGATGTCGTTGGTCTTCGGGTGCGTGTTGAGATAGCCGGGATAGTCGTTCAGGACCACGCCGGCATAGGTGAACTCGCACATCTCCTCCGCATTGTTGACGAAGAAGACCGGGTAGTTCTGCATGATGAAGTCGGCGACGTCGCCCTGCTCGCCCAGCGCGTTGACGCCATCGACGCCCCACAGCTTCAGCCCGATGCCGAGAGTCGATCCCAGATCCGGGGAGGTCGGGCCGGTGTCGCTGGAAAAGCGCACCCAGGCCGGCAATTCGTCCTTGGCGAAAACGCCGACGCGCAACGACTCCGGCCGGTTCGGATCCATCACCAGCCGGCCATGCGCGGCGCCGTGCAGCTTGCGGAAGACCGCGCGTTCCGCCGGCTTCTGGCCCAGCGCGATGCGCTTCATCTGGACCATGCGGATGAACATCTCGTCCAGCCGCTCGGTGGAATTGGTGGCGCAATCGAAGCAGGGAGGACTCTTGGTGGAATCGTTGGCCGTCATTCGCTCCATCTCCTGTATCGTCCGGCGGCACCGCCGGGGCGGGGTGGTCAGGTGGGCGCGGAAAGTTGTCTTTGCGTTATGATTTTCCCGTGCAATGAATCGTGCTTACGCAAGCACTTCGCGGCTTTCCACCATAAATAATCAGTTTGGCGCACATTTTTGCCTTTTCGGAGAGCCGATGGCGATGGACCGTTGCTGCGGTTGGAAGGGTGTAGGGGTTTCACCCCAGCCGTCCGGCATTGCCGATGTGGGACGTCCCACAGTCCCCACCCTGCCCTGCTCCGGTGTATGGTGGGCGATCCGTTCCGCAGGGATCCGACCAGAATGACCGACAACTTCTTCGACATCGTCGCCGCCCGTTTCCCCACCGATGCCGACACCCCGTTCATCGAGCTGGAGTCCGGCCGGCGCTACAGCTACCGCGATCTGATGGAGATCAGCGGCCGCTATGCCCGGCTGCTGGCGGATCTGGGCGTTGCCAAGGGCGACCGGGTGGCGGTGCAGGTGGAGAAGTCGCCGGAGGCGGTCTTCCTCTATCTCGCCTGCCTGCGCGCCGGTGCCGCCTATCTGCCGCTCAACACCGCCTATACCAAGGCGGAGGTCGATTATTTCCTCGGCGATGCTGAACCGGCGGTCTTCGTCTGCACGCCGGGCAGTGCTGCGGCGCTGGCCGACACCGCCAAGGCGGCCGGGGTGGGCACGCTGCTGACGCTGGGCAGCGACGGCGATGGCAGCCTGCCGGAGCGGGCAGCCGGGCTGGAGCCGGCGTTCGACACGGTGGCCTGCGCGGCGGATGATCTGGCGGCGATCCTCTACACCTCCGGCACCACCGGGCGGTCGAAGGGGGCGATGATGAGCCACCGCAACCTGTCCTCCAACGCCGCCACCCTGCACCGCATCTGGGGCTTCCGGCCGGACGATCTACTGCTGCACGCCCTGCCGATCTTCCACACCCATGGTCTGTTCGTCGCCACCAACTGCGTGCTGATGAACGGCACCGGCATGCTGTTTCTGCCGAAGTTCGATCCGGACGCCGTGTTCCGCCTGCTGCCGCGGGCGACGGTGATGATGGGGGTGCCGACCTTCTACACCCGCCTGCTGACCGACCCGCGGCTGACGTCGGCGGCGGCGGCGCATATGCGCCTGTTCATCAGCGGCTCCGCCCCGCTGCTGGCCGACACCCACCGCGAATTCCGCGAGCGCACCGGCCATGCCATCCTGGAGCGCTACGGCATGACCGAAACCGGCATGCTGACCTCCAACCCGCTGGACGGCGAGCGCATCCCCGGCACCGTCGGTTTCCCGCTGCCCGAGGTGTCGGTCCGGGTCGCCGACCAGAAGACGGGGGAGCCGGTTCCCGATGGCGAGATCGGCGTGCTGGAGGTGAAAGGGCCGAACGTGTTTTCCGGCTATTGGCGCATGCCGGAGAAGACGGCGCAGGAGATCCGCCCCGGCGGCTGGTTCATCACCGGCGATGTCGGCCGGATCGACGGGCGCGGCTATGTCCACATCATCGGCCGTGCCAAGGATCTGGTGATCTCCGGCGGCTTCAACGTCTATCCCAAGGAGGTGGAGACGGCGATCGACGCGATTCCCGGCGTGGTGGAATCGGCGGTGATCGGCGTGCCGCATCCCGACTTCGGCGAGGCGGTGATGGCGGTGGTGCTGCGCCGGCCGATCGAGGCCGGTGGCGGGATGGACGAGGCGGCGGTGATCGCCGCCTGCAAGGAGCAGCTGGCGAACTTCAAGGTACCGAAGGCGGTGGTCTTCGTGGACGAGCTGCCGCGCAACGCCATGGGCAAGGTGCAGAAGGCCCTGCTGCGGGAGACGTACAAGGGCCGGTTCGCCGGATAACGGCGATTCCGGAAGGGGAGGAGGCCGGTGGTTTCATCCGCCGTTCGGCTCCCTCCCTCCTCCCAAAGCGGCGGATGGTATCCTGTCATCCGACCCGATTTTTCAGGAGAAGCTGCCGGGATTACGCCACCCCGCTACAACCTTGCTTTGTGGGTAAAGGCAAAACTATCCTCCTCCGCAATTTATTTCGGGCGGTTGCTCAAATAGCTTCCTCTGAGTTGGTGCCCGACACCGTGGAAGTTACCGAAGCTGTTCCCAAGCGGAGCCATTCGGGTGCAGGGGCGGGCGCGAAACATGTAAGTCAAATTTGAAGGGAGTGCTGCGGCATGCGAGGATCCTTGCTCCTGGCCGCGTTGACGCTTGCCCTGGGTTCCCTGGCGATTTTTCAGGCAGTGGGGCCGGGTGGGGCGGCTCTGGCCGGTGAACTGGTCTATACTCCCCGAAACCCGTCGTTTGGCGGGAACCCCTTTTACAGCGAGCATCTGCTCGGCACCGCCAACGCCAACAACAAGTTTGAAAAGCCGAGCGGCAACAGCGGCCTTCTTGCACAGTCGGACCCGTCGAAGGAGTTCGAGCGGGTCATCCAGAGCAGCCTGCTGAGCCGGATCTCCTCGCAGATCGCCGACCAGATCTATGGGGAGAATGCCAGGGACTCCGGCCGCTTCGTCATCGGCAGCACGACGGTCGATTTCGCCAAGAGCGGCGGCTCGACCTCGGTCACCATCACCGACAGTTCGACGGGCGGCAGGACGGTGATCCAGATTCCGACGCCCGCCTACTGATCCCCGCGTTCCTTCCGCACGTGCCGGCTCTTTACCGGTCCTGACCATCGGTCGGGCACCGCATCCCTTCGCTCGCCTTCCTCCCGGACGGACCCCATGCGCCTCGTTTCCCTGCTTCTGGCCGGCGCCTGCCTTCTGCTGGGCGCCTGTTCGGCAACGCGCCCGGAAACCGCCTTTTCCGAAACCCCCCGGCTGGAGCCGAAGACGGCTATGCTGGACGACCTGCTGGCCCTGCCGCCGCCGGTTCGGCAATTGACGGTCGCGGTCTATAATTTCGAGGATCTGACCGGGCAGAACAAACCGAACGAGACCTTTTCCGAATACAGCCGGGCGGTGACCCAGGGCGGCGCCACCATCCTGGTGAACGCGCTGGAGCGGGCAGGGCGGCGGTCCTGGTTCCGGGTCGCCGAACGGCGCGGCCTGCCGGCCCTGCTTCAGGAACGGCAGATCATCCGTTCCATGCGGGAAACCTATGGCGGAGGATCGCAGGCCCTGCCGCCGCTGACCTATGCCGGGATCCTGCTGGAAGGCGGCATCGTCGGATATGACAGCAACACGCTGACAGGGGGCTTCGGCGCCCGCTTCCTCGGCGTTGGCGGCGACACGCAGTATCGGCGGGACACCGTCACCGTCTATCTGCGGGCGGTGTCGGTGCAGAACGGCGAGGTGCTGAAGAGCGTCAACACCACCAAGACCGTCTATTCGGTGCTGCTGCATGGCGACGCCTTCCGCTATGTCGGCTTCAACAAGCTGCTGGAGATCGAGGGCGGCGTCACCACCAACGAACCGGTCCAACTGGCGGTGAAGCAGGCCATCGAGAAGGCTGTCTACACGCTGGTGATGGAAGGGGCCCTGGACGGCTATTGGGAGTTCCGGGGGCCGGAGGCGCAGCCCTTCATCGACCGCTACCTTGAGGAACGCGACGGCATCGTCGAACGGACGCGCATCCAGGCGACGCCGGAGGATTTGCGGGCCGAACCGCAGCCGGTCACGATTCCGCCGCCGGAAAGCCGGACGCCGACCCGGACGCCGACGGGCTCCGCCGCCAACGGCGAGCGCAGCATGGTGCCGCCGGTGGGATCGCCCCAGACGCCGCAGGGCGGCCAGACCTTCATCCTGCCGACAACGCCCAACCGCGGCGCCCTTCCGCCGACGACCCAGTAAGGCGGCATCTCCCTGCAACACCCCATTCGTTTGGCTCTTTGGCAGCCGTGTCGCACCATAAATTGAGGAAATCGCACGCCATGAAGACGTCTCTCTTCGTCACCGCCGCGGTTCTGGCTCTCGCCGCGGTGTCGGGAACGGCATCCGCCCAGTCGCGGGGGAACGCCGCCTACATCGATCAGGCCGGCACCTTCAACACCAACGAACAGACCCAGGAGCGGGGCAGCGGCAACAGCACCAGCACCGTCCAGAAGGGCTTCTCCAACAAGGCCGTGCTGTCGCAGACCGGGGGTACGGGCAACAGGGCCGCCGCCTCGCAGACCGGCGACCGCAATGACCTTGCCCAGAAGCAGACCAACGGCCAGCGCAACCAGCTGTCGGCGACGCAGGCCGGCTCCGGCCATGTGCTGACGCAGACCGGTGCGGGCGGCATCGCCAACCGCGCCGTCGCCTCGCAGACCGGCGTCACCAACACCGGCAGCCAGAGCCAGTCCGGCGGCTCCAACAGTCTGCTGGACCTGCGCCAGTCAGACAGCAGGAACAAGGCGACGCAGGCCCAGACCAACACGGCCGGCAGCGCCGCCTACATCGAGCAGGCGGAGACCGAAAACCAGGCGACGCAGAACCAGCGGGACGGGCGGTCGCAGAGCGCGCGCATCACCCAGACCGGCGTCAGGAACACCGCCGGCCAGACCCAGAGCGGCGATCTGAACGTGGCCGCCGCCCTCCAGAGCGGCTCCTACAACACCATCACCCAGACCCAGAGCGGGACCGGCAACAGCGCCTCCGGTCGGCAGGATGGGATGTACAACGGCCTGACCCAGACGCAGTCCGGATCGGGCAACGCCGCCACCGGCCGTCAGCAGGGCATGTACAACGTGCTGACCCAGAGCCAGACGGGCAACGGCAACAGCGCCGACGCCCTGCAGATCACCAGCGCCACCGCGTCGCCCACCAACACCGGCGAACAGACCCAGCGCGGCAACTTCAACACCGCCTCGCTGTACCAGAACGGCGCCGACAACCGGTCCATCCAGTCGCAGACCGGCAACAACAACACCGTCGGCGCCCGGCAGGACGGCACCGGCAACCGCAACACGCAGATCCAGCGCTGATCCGAGGGAAATAGGGCAGGGAGGCGGGGCAGCGCTCCACCTCCCCGCCGGCAAAGGAGGTCCACCATGCGTGTTCCCTGCACCGTCCTGCTGATCCTGCTGGCCGGTCCGGCGGCGGCCGGCAGCGTCGCCTACATCGACCAGATCGGCGAGGGCAACCGGGCCAGCCATGTGCAGACCGGGGCGAACAGCGCCGATACCCGGCAGACCGGAACGCAGCTGTGGGCCGAGCAGGTGCAATCCGGCAGCAACAGCGCCGCCATCACCCAGTCCGGCCAGCGGCAGCGGGCCAGCATCAGCCAGCTCGGCAGCAATGCCGCGTCGATCGCCCAGGCCGGGAGCGGCAACGACGCAACGCTGATGCAGGACGGCGCCGCCAACCGCGCGACCGTCACGCAGTCAGGGTCCGGCAACCGCTCCAGCGTCCGCCAGAGCGGCAGCGGCAACCTGTCCTCCACCGTTCAGCGCGGTGCCAACAACGACTCAGAGCACCGGCAGGACGGCGTGGGCAACGAGGTGACCACCGTCCAGGAGGGCAACAGCAGCCTGTCCGTCACCCAGACCGGAGCCAACAACAGCATCGACAGCACCATCCGCAACGGCGGTCAGGGCTTCCGCATCCTTCAGAACGGCTCGGGCATGGACATCAGGGTGATCCAGACGCCGGGTTTCCAGAAACCGGGGCGCTGAAGCGCTCCAGCTCCGCCACCAGACGGTTGGCCAGGGCCGTCACGTCGGCGCGGCGCAGCAGGGTGCCGGCATATTCCAGGCGCAGCACCAGCGTGTCGCGCGGCACCACCACCAGGGTCAGCGGCCAGCTCATCCGGCCACGGTTGCCGACGTCGCGGAAGGACAGGGTTGCCCGCTCGCTCAGCCACAGGGCGTCGTCCACCGGATAGTTCTCGAAGATCACCACGCTGTCGAAGGGGGCGGTTCCAGTCCAGCTTTGCAGATCCGGTGGCGGGGCATGCTCGTGCTGGCGGGCGGCGATGTTGGCGTCGAAGAGGGCGCGCAGCCGGCTGCCGTCATCGCCGGTGCCGTCATCCGCGCTGGCGTCCGCCTCGCAGACCAGCGGCAGGACGCCGACCAGCAGTCCGGTGACATGATCGATCCCCGGCATCTCGACGGAGCGGCCGGACATCACCGCGCCGAAGGCAACGGTGCGCTGGCCGGTCAGCGCCGCCAGCAGCCGCAGCCACGCCGCCTGGACCAGCGTGTTCAAGGTCACCTTGCGGGCGCCGGCATGGCGCTGGAGCCGCTGGACGGTGGCGGCGTCGATGGTGCGCTCCTCCGCATCGTCCGCTTCCGGCTGGGGGGGCGGCGGCAGGACTTCGGTCAGGCGGGTGGGGGCGGGCAGGGCGGCCAGCTGCGCGCGCCAATGGGCGGCGGCCTGTTCCCGTGCCGGACCGGCCGCCTGGGTCCAGGCGGCGAGATCGCGCAGGCGCACGACCGGCGGCGGCACGGGGGCGCCGTCATAAAGGCGCAGGACATCGCCCAGCAGGCGCGACATGCTCCAGCCGTCGAGCAAGGCGTGGTGCCAAGTCCACAGGAAGCGGTGGGTGGCCGGGCCGGTGCGCACCATCGTCACCCGCATCAGCGGCGCCTGGTCAACGTCGAAGCGGCGGCGGTATTCATCGTCGCACAGGCGGTTCCAGGCGGTTTCCGGATCGGGCTCGTCGCGCCAGTCCAGCAGGGTGACGGGCAGGTCGGCGGCCTTGGCGACGACCAAAAGGGGCTGCGTCCCGCCGTCGGTCTGCGGTACCTCGGCGAAGGCGGCGCGCAGAATGTCGTGGCGGGCGATCACCTCGCGCCACACCGCGGCCAGCCGGTCGGGGTCGAGCCGGTCGATGGTCGCCCAGACCTGCACCTTGTAGGCGTCGGAGGACGGGTTGGTCAGGCTGTGGCGCAGCATCGCCGCCTGCATCGGCGTCGCCGGCAGGATATCGGCGATTGCCGTGGCGGGGATGGGCAGCGTGTCGATGTCGGTCTGGGTCAGCGGCACCAGCGGGAAGTCGGACGGGGTGGCCTGACCCGGCGGGACGCTGGCGCAGTGCGTGGTCAGCTCCGCCAGGGCGGCACGGACATCCTCCATCAGGGCGGCGATCACACTGTCCGGGAACAGGGCGGCGCTGGCGCGGGCGTGCAGGGTCAGCTCCCCCGCCATCACCTGCCCGTCGATGGAGATCAGCGCGCCCAGCGGCGCGTCCGGATCGGTGCCGGCACCGCACTCCTCCGGCGCCGGGCGCCAGGGCGTGTCGGCGGCGCCGCCGTCGAACTGTCCCAGATAGTTGAAGGACAGCGCGACCGGACGGCCGGACAGCGCGGCGCGGGTGTCGGGCGGGCCGAGATGGCGCAGCAGGTTGAAGCCGATGCCGCCATCGGGAACGGCGCGCAGCGCCTCCTTGACATGGCGGATGGCGCCATCCCAGGAGGGCGGCGGGGCGAGGCGGACGGGAAAGACGCTGGTGAACCAGCCGACGGTGCGGCCGACGTCGAGGTCGGGGAACAGGGCCTCGCGGCCATGGCCCTCGACATGGACGGTCAGGGCGTCGGCGGACCAGCGGCGCTGGACCGCGCGGGCGACCGCGGTCAGCAGCAGCGTGTCGATGCGGGTGCGGTAGGCGGCCGGCGCCTCGGTCAGCAGGGCGCGGGTCCGGACGCGGTCGAGCCGGAGGCTGTGGGTGACGGCATGGCGGCGGGTGTTGAGCGATAGCGGGCCATCCACTGGCAGCGGCGGAGTGTCCAGTGCATGGCGCCACCGGTCGAGCTGGCCGAGGAAGCGGGGAACCTCCTGCACCAGACGCCGCGCCCACAGGGCGAAGGGGGTGCCGGCGGCGGGCAGCCGGTCGAGCATGCAGGGGCCTTGCAGGGCCGCCGCCAGATCCTCCAGCAGGATGCGCCAGGAGACGCCGTCCACCACCAGATGATGGGCCACCAGGAACAGACGCTGCGCACCATCCGTCTTGCGGATCAGCAGCGCCCGCATCAGCGGCCCGGCGGCGAGGTCGAGCCGGCCCTGCGCCTCGTCGCACAGGCGGGTGACGGCGTCGTCGTCGGCGGCCTCCGCCTCGTCCAGCGGGATGGTGGCGGGGCCGTCGGCATGGGTCTGCGTCCAGCTGCCGTCCGCCGTCTGGCAGAAGCGCAGGCGCAGCGCGTCATGCCGGCCGTCGGCATGGGTCTGCGCCCAACTGCCGTCGGCCGTCTGGCAGAAGCGCAGGCGCAGCGCGTCGTGGCGGCCGGCGACCATGGCGAGCGCGCCGGCCAGCCGGGCGGCGTCGACGCGGACGGTCGCGGCCAGCAGCACCGACTGGTTCCAGCGGTGGCGGTTGGGGACCGGCTGGTCGAAGAACCAGGCCTGGATCGGCGCCAGCGGCGATGGGCCGTCGGGAGCCTCCGTCGCGGTACCGGCGGTGGGGGCGACCTCCTCCGCCACCAGCGCCAGGGCGGCGATGGTCTGGCGCTCCAGCAGCTGCTTCGGGGTGATGCGCAGGCCGGCGGCGCGGGCGCGGGCGACGATCTGGAGCGCGATGATCGAATCGCCGCCGATCTCGAAGAAATTGTCGGTGACGCCGACGCGCCCCGCGTTCAGCGCCTCCCGCCACAGCCGGACCAGCAGCTCCTCCACCGGGGTGGACGGAGCCACCTGGTCGGCGGCTTCCCAGCGCGGGGTGGGCAGGGCGGCGCGGTCGAGCTTGCCGGTCGGGGTGACGGGGATGGCGTCCAGCACCATCAGCCGGGCGGGCACCATGTGGGCGGGCAGGCGGGCCGCCAGCGCCGCGGTGACGGCGGCGGGGTCTGGCTTGGCGCCGGGGGATGGCACCAGATAGCCGACGAGACGGGTGACGCCGTCGGTCTCCTGCGCGACCACCACGGCTTCGCGCACGCCGGGTTCGGCGGCCAGATGGGCCTCGATCTCGCCCAGTTCGATGCGGAAGCCGCGCAGCTTCACCTGATGGTCGCGGCGGCCGAGGAACTCGACGGTGCCGTCCTCCCGCCAGCGGGCGAGATCGCCGGTGCGGTAGAGGCGGGCGCCGGGACGACCGAAGGGGTCGGGGATGAAGCGCTCTGCCGTCGCCGCCGGGCGGCCGAGATAGCCGCGGGCAAGGCCGCCGCCGCCGATCCACAGCTCCCCCGTCACGCCGATCGGCAGCGGGTTGAGATCGTCGTCGAGGATATGGGCGCTGCGGTCGCCGACCGGGCGGCCGATCGGAACATAGGGGCTGTCGGGCAGGCTGGTGCCGTCGCCTTTCCAGACAAGCGGGGTCACGACGGTCTCGGTCGGGCCGTAGCCGTTGATGGCGTGGCGGGGGCGCAGGGCGCGGAACAGCCGCTCCAGCCCGGCCCGTGGCATCGCCTCCCCGCCGAAGGAATAGAGCTGCATCGGCGGCGGCTCACCGCCCTGCTGCTCTGCCCAGGCGGCCAGCTGTTGCAGGTATTTCGGCGGGAAGCCGGCGTGGGTCAGGCGGTGGCGGCGGATGGCGTCATAGGTCTGCTCCGCCGTCCACAGGCTGTCGTCACGCAACAGGATGGCGCCGCCGGCGGCCAGCGCCGTCATCCAGCGTTCATGCGCGCCGTCGAAGGTGAAGGACAGGAAATGCAGCTCGCGGCTGTCCGGCCCCATGTCGTAGACGGCGCCGGTGGCGACGCAATGCATGGCGAGCGGGCCATGCTCCACCGCCACCCCCTTCGGCGTCCCGGTGGACCCCGAGGTGTGGATGACATAGGCGAGGCCGTGCGGGTGGATCGCCACTTCGGGTGCGTGATCGGGGGTGTCATCCACCTCGTCGGGACGGAGTGTGGTCACGCCGTCGAGCGGGGTATCGGCGATCAGCAGCGACAGGCCGGCTGCCTCGCGGATCGCCTGCTGGCGCTCTGCGGGGTGGGCGGGGTCCAGGGGGATGAAGGCCGCACCGGACTTCAGCACGGCCAGGAAGGCGACGATCAGCTCGGGCGAGCGGGACAGGCAGACGCCGACGCGGCTTTCCGGCCCGGCGCCGAGCGCGATCAGCCGGTGGGCGAGGCGGTTGGCCCGGCGGTCCAGCTTCCCGCGGGTCACGGTGTCCGCGCCGAACAGGATGGCCGGGGCGTCCGGCCGCTCGGCGGCGAGGCGGGCGAGCAGGACGGGGACAGGCTCTGGGGTGATGCCGGTCCAGTCGGGATCACGGGACCATCGGGCGATGGTCTGGATTTCGTCCTCGCAGCGGATGTCGAGGGCGCGCAACGGGCGGTCGGGGGATGCCGCGACCTGCGTCAGCAGGCGCTGCCAGCGCCGCAGCAGGCGGGCCGCCGGGATGGCCTCTCCCCGGTGGGCGAGGCGGGCGAGGATCGTGCCGTCGGGCCGTTCGGTGCCGGCAAGGGCGAGGTCGAACTTGGCGCGGCGCACCGGCAACTCCAGCGGCTCCAGCCGCAGGCCGTCCAGTTGCAAGCCGTCCGGGCCGCCGAAAGTGACGGGGGCCGGGCGGTGGTCGAACATCACCTGGACCAGCGGAGCGGCGCCGCGTTCCGCCCGCACCGTTTCCTGGATGAGGTCGAAGGGGAGGTCCTGGTTGTCCTGGGCGGCGGCGACAGCACCGGCGATCTCGTGCAGCCAGCGTCGGAAGGGCTGGGCGGGGGAAAGGCGCAGGCGAAGGGGCAGCGTGTTGACGAAGCAGCCGATGGCCTGTTCGGCTTCCGGCTGGCGGCGGCCGGCGACGGGGATGCCGATGACCAGTTCGTCCTGCCCGCTCATCCGGCCGAGCAGCAGGGCGTAGGCGGCAAGCAGGACTGTGAAGAGGGTGCAGCCTTCGCTCGCGGCCAGTTGCTTCACCGTGCCGGAGAGGGGGGAGGGCAGGAGGGTGGTCTGTTCGCCGCCGCTGTCGTCGCTGCTTTCCGTCTCGAAGCCGGGCAGGGTCAGGCGGGCGGGGGCACCGGACAGGGTGGTGCGCCAGAATTCGGTCTGGCGGTCGGCTTCTCCCGCCTCCAGCCACGCCGCCTGCCAAAGCGCGAGGTCGGCATGCTGCACCGTCAGCTCGGACAGGGCGGGCGGGCGGCCCTGGCGCACGGCGTTGTAGGCGGCGGCGAGGTCTGCCATCAGCAGCCCGATGCTGGCGCCGTCGGCGGCGATGTGGTGCAGGGTGACCAGCAGCCCGTGCTCGTCGGGGCCAAGCCTTAGCAGGTCGGCACGCCAGGGGGAGTCGCGCTCCAGATCGAAGGGGGCGGCGGCGAGACGTTCGGCGAAGCCGGGGGCGGCGTCCGGCCGGTTGCTCAGGTCGTGGTGATGGAGGCGGACAGGGCGGTCGGGGAGGGGGACCGCCCACAGGCGACCGTCGCCGTCCTCCCGGTAGGCGGTGCGCAGGATTTCATGGCGGGCGGCGACCGCGTTCAGGGCTGCTTCCAGCGCTGTGGGATTGAGGCGGCCGCTCAGCCGGAAGGCGCCCGGCATGTGGTAGGCGGGCGATGCGGGGTCGAGACGCTGCAGGGTCCACAGTTGGCGCTGCGCGGGAGAGGCCGGGACGGGGGCCGCCGCGTCGCCCTGTCGCTTCGGAACGGGGAGCCGCGAAAAGGCGATGCCGCGCGCCCGCAGCGCGTCGAGGAAGCCGCGCCGCTTGTCCGTCGGCAGCCGGGCGAAGCCCCGCGCGATGTCATGCAGGCTGGGGGCGAGCGTATCGGCCATGGAGGCGTACCGTGTTGTCGTGGGGTGGGGAAATGCGGAATCCCCCTCTCCCCCCGCTCACGCGCAAACTTCGTTTGCGCTGACGCGACGGGCGGACCATAGGTCCGCCGATAGTGGGGAGAGGGGATCCAGGGGAAAGGGCGATTACGCCGCGGCGCGGTCGAGTTGACCCGGCTCGGCTTCCGTGGCGCGCAGGGCCTGGGCGAGGCCGGCCGGGGTCGGATGGTCGAAGACGAGGCCCGGCGGCACCTCCACCCCCAGGCGGCGGCGCAGGCGGGACACCAGCTTGATGACCATCAGCGAATGGCCGCCCAGGTCGAACAGGTTGTCGGCCGGACCGACCCGCTCACGTTCCAGCAGGGTGGCGATCAGCCCGGCGATCAACGTTTCCAGTGGGGCGGCGTCGTTGGCCGGTTGCGCCGAAACGCTGACCGGGTCGGGCAGGGCGGCGCGGTCGATCTTGCCGTTGCCGAGCCGCGGCAGGCGGTCGAGCGCCACGATCTCGGCCGGGACCATCGCGTCGGGCAGGCGGGCGCGCAAGGCTTCCCGCAGGGCGGCCGGGTCGGAGCCGGCCCCGGCCGTGGCGACCACATAGGCGACCAGCCGGTCGGTGCCCACCAGCTTCACCGCCGCCTGGGCGATGCCGGGCAGCGCGAGGAGGGCGGCCTCGATCTCCGCCGGTTCGACGCGGAAGCCGCGGATCTTGATCTGGTCGTCGATGCGGCCGATCAGCTCCAGCCCGCCGCCGGGCAGCACCCGGGCGCGGTCGCCGCTGCGGTAGAAGCGGGTGCCGTCGGGGTCGGTGAAGAAGGCCGCATCATCCGGGCGGTCGAGATAGCCGCGGGCGACCTGGGCGCCACCGATCACCAGCTCGCCCTCTCCACCCGTTTCAACCGGCTTGCCGGCCGGGTCTAGCAGCCGGACGCCGCTTCCCGCCAGAACGCGGTCGAGCGGCAGGCGGTCGGGCAGCGGCGCGTCCGAGGGCAGGGCATGGACCATCACGCCGACGGTGGTCTCGGTCGGGCCATAATGGTTGAAGACGCGGCAGGCCGGGGCGGCATTGCGGATCGCCTCCAGCAAGGGGCGGGTGGCGGGCTCGCCACCGAGGATCAGCGTGGCGGGCAGGACGGGAGCCGGGTGGTCGATGAGGGCGGCCAGATGCGACGGCACGATCTTCAGGCAGTCGATGGCCTCATCCCAGAGGAAGCGGGCGAAGGCGGCGCCGTCGGTCATCGTCGCCTCGTCCGCCACCACCAGACAGCCGCCTGCCGCCGGCGCCCCGAACAGGGTGGTGTTGCCGAGGTCGGCGGCGACGGTGGAGGTCAGGGCGAAGCGGCGGCAGGCGGTCAGGCCGAGCGCCGCCGTCACCGCCGCGACATAGGCGGCGAGCTGGGCATGTTCGACCACCACGCCCTTCGGCGTGCCGGTGGAGCCGGAGGTGAACAGCAGATAGGCGGCGTCCTGCGGCGCCGGGGGCGGTAGCGCGATGTCGGGCGCCCGCCGCTCCAGCAAGGCGGCGACATCGGCGGCGGTCAGCAGCCGGCACGGCCGGGCGGCATCGAGAACTGCGGTACGGCGGGCGTCCGGCCATGCCGGATCGACCGGCACATAGGCGCCGCCCGCCCGCATGACGGCATGCAGGGCGATGACCAGTTCGGCGGAGCGCGGCAGGGCCAGCGCCACCCGCTGCTCCGGTCCGACGCCGTCGCGGCGCAGATGGCGGGCCAGCCGGTCGACCAGCGCGTCCAGCGCGGCGTAGCTGAGGGTGCGCGCGCCGTCCTTCAGGGCCGGGGCGTCGGGGCTGTGTGCGGTCTGGGCGGAAAGCAGGGCGGGGATGGTGGTCTCGGCGCTCATCCCGGTTGTCATTTGGGCGGTCATCAGGCCATCTCCTCGAGTCCGGCGGCGACGGCCTGCCGCTCCACCATCGCGCCCATGGCGACGACGATGCGGCGGGGGCCTTCATAGGGGTCGCGGGCATGGGCGGTCAGCATGTTGTCGACCATCACCGCGTCCCCGCGCAGCCACTGGAAACGCACGGCGCAGTCCTCGTAGGCGTCGCCGATCAGGGCCATGGTCTCGTCCGGGATGGTCTCGCCGTCGCCGAACAGCACGTTGCGGGGCAGGCGGTCGATGCCGACGAGGTCCAGCAGATCCTCGCGCAGGTCGGGCTCCAGGCAGGCGGGGTGGTGGAGTTGCAGCTGATTGAAGAAGCTGCGCTCGCCGGTCAGCGGGTGGCGGATCACCGCCGGGGCGCGGGTGCGGGTCTGCGGCGTCTCGTCATCAAGCCAGCGCAGCTCGATGCCGCCGGCGGCACAGCGCGCCGCCACCGCCGCACGGTCGTCGGTCTTGAAGAAGTCGCGCCAGCCGACATCGAAGCGCGGGGTGAAGGTGCGGACATAGAGCAGGCCGCGCGTCTCCAGCGTCGCCACCAGATCGGCCGGCAGGCGCCTCAGCATCTCGCGGCAATCGACGATGGGGGTGCAGCCGCCGACCGGCGCCACCTGTTCGGCGAAGAACCACTGCTTGCGCGGCCAGCGGTCGAGATGGCTGCTCTCGTTGTGGTAGAGGATCATCTGCCGCTCCGGGTAGGGCGTGGAGCGGTAGGTGTTGCGCCCGCCCTCCTTCTTCGGCAGGTCGCCGTAGGAGCCGAACAGGCCGGTCGGCTCCATCGCTTCGGCGAAGGCCTCGAAGGCCTGTGGGTCGGGCAAGGCGAAGCCGCGGAACAGGATGGCGCCGTGGCGTAGAAGCAACTGGTCGATCAGGCCGCGGTTGTCGTGCGCCCAGGCGGCGGGGTCGAGGCCCGGCACGGCGGGCTCCAGCATGATCGGGAATTCGGAGCCCGGCATGGGGAAGGACCGGCGGACGGACATATCGGGGGAGGGGGTGGCGCTGGCGCGCCGGGTCTGGTCCATGGGGTGGAACTCCTGACCGGCAGAAGGAATATTGGGGCAGACGGGTTGGGTGGGGTCGGCGACGGCGCGCTCCAGCAGCGCCACCCAGTTGCGGTGGAAGCGCCGCATGGTTTCCGGATCGAACAGGGCGCTGGCGAACACCCAGTCGGCGGCCAGCGTCGGACCGTCGGCGGTCTGCTCCGGCTCCAGGAACAGGGCCATGTCGAACTTGGACTGGCGCTCGGCCGGGGCCGACTGTTCGACGGTCAGGCCGGGCAGTTCCAGCGGGCCGCCGGGGACGTTCTGGAGGACGAACAGTGCCTGGACCAGCGGGTTGCGGCTGCGGTCGCGCGGCACGCCGACCGCTTCGACGATGCGGTCGAAGGGGAGGGCGTCATGGTCGAAGGCATCCAGCGCCATCCGGCCGGTGCGGTCGAGCAGGCTGTCGAAGCTGTCTTCCGGCTCCAGGCGGGAGCGCAGCGGCACGACATTGACGAAGAAGCCGATCAGCCCTTCCAGCGCGCGGTCGGGGCGGCCGGCGGTGTCGGTTCCGACCAGCAAATCGTCCATGCCGGTCTCCGCATGCAGCATGGCGTTGAAGGCGGCGAGCAGCGCCATGAAGGCGGTGGCGCCGCGGCGGTGCGCCCAGTCCTCCACCCGCGCCAGCAGGGCGGGGTCGAGGGCGAGGCGCAGGCTGCCGCCGCTGGTGGTGGCGACCGGCGGTCGCGGCCGGTCGGTCGGCAGGGCGAGCGCCGTCGGCGCACCGGACAGGCGGTCGTGCCAGAAGCCGGTCAGCCTGGTCAGGCGCTCGCCCGACAGCAGATCGCGCTGCCACACCGCGTAGTCGGCATACTGCACCGGCAGCGGCGTCCAGTCCGGCGCCCGCCCGGCCAGCGCCGCGCGGTAGGCGGTGGCGAGGTCGCTGCACAGAACGCCGACCGACCAGCCGTCGGCGACGATGTGGTGCATGGCGAACAGCAGCCGGTGGCTGCCGGGCTCCAGCCGCAGCAGCCGGGCGCGCAGCAGCGGGCCGGCAGCGAGGTCGAAGGGGGTGCGGGCATCCTCCTCCGCCAGGGCCAGCGCGCAGGCGGTCCGCTCGGCCGGCGGCAGGCCGGACAGATCCTCCAGCGGCAGGGGCACGAACAGGGCGGGGGCGGCGACGGCGGCCGGCTCCTCATCCTGCTCGGGATAGGCTGTGCGCAGCACCTCGTGGCGGGCGACCACGGCGTTCAGCGCGGTTTCCAGCGCCACCGGATCGAGGTCGCCGGTCAGCAGCAGCGAGGCCGCCATCACATAGGCGCTGCCGCCGCCGGACAGCCGGTCGACCAGCCACAGGCGCTGCTGGGCGGGGGACACCGGCATGGCGTCGCGCCGCTCCACCGGCAGCAGGGGCGGGGTGTCGTCACCGGCCGGAGCGGTGAGGGCGTCGAGCCGGGAGGCGAGATCGCGCAGGACCGGTGTCTCGAAGACGGCGCGCAGGGGCAGGCCGGGCCAGCCGTCGCGGCGCAGGCGGGCGATCAGCCGGGCGGCGAGCAGCGAATGGCCGCCGAGCGCGAAGAAATCGGCGTCGCGGGCGATGTCGGTGCCGGGAAGCAGCTCCCGCCACAGAGTGGCGAGGCGGCGTTCGGTGCCGGTGGCGGGCGGCTCGGCCGCGATGGTGCCGGCGGGCTGGTCGGGGTCGGGCAGGGCCTTGCGGTCGAGCTTGCCGTTGGCGTTGCGCGGCCAGTCGGTCACCCGCACCCAGCGGGTCGGGACCATGTAGGGCGGCAGCAGGGCTGCGGCGTGCGTGGCGAGATCCGGGCTGGAGACCGCGGCGCCGTCGTCGGCTGCTTCCCACCACGCCGTCAGATGGTCGGCGCGGATGTGGACGGCGGCGCGGCGGACGGCGGGGTGGCGTTCCAGCGCGGCTTCGACCTCGCCGGCTTCGATGCGGAAGCCGCGCAGCTTCATCTGGAAATCGCCGCGCCCGGCCCATTCGATGACGCCGTCGGCCGTCCAGCGGCCAAGATCGCCGCTGCGGTAGAGGCGCGAACCCGGCGCGCCGTCCGGATCGGGCACGAAGGAGGCGGCGGTGCGGCGCGGATCGCCGAGATAGCCGCGCCCCACCCCGACGCCGCCGACGGCGATCTCGCCCACCGTGCCGACCGGCGCGGGGGAGAGGTCGCCATCGACGACGCGCAGCTCCGCCCCCGCCGTCGGCCGGCCGATGGGGACGGCGCTTCCGGCGGCGGGGGCGGTGTGCAGCGGGTGGAAGGCCACGTCGTCGGCGCATTCGGCCGGGCCGTAGGCGTTCATCAGCGGCACGGCGGGGTAGGCGTCGAACCAGGCGGCGGCATCGGCGGCGCTCAGCGCCTCCCCCGTCGGCAGGACCCAGCGCAGGGCAGGCAGCGGGCGGGGCCGGCCGTCGGCATCGCGGGTGTCCGCCAGCGTCCGCATCAGCGACGGCACCGGCTCGAACAGGGTGACGCCGGAGGTCGCCAGCCGGTCGAGCAGGGCGTCGGGGTCGCGCACCACCGCGTCGGGGACGATCTCCACCACGCCACCCAGCAGCGGGGCGGTCAGCGTCTGCCAGACGGAGATGTCGAAGCAGGCGGGGGCGGTCTGGGCGATCACGTCCCGGTCGGACAGGCCGAGCGGGTCGAGCTTCGCCAGCATGTTGTTCAGCATGCCGTCGCGGGTGACCATCGCCCCCTTCGGCGTGCCGGTCGAGCCGGAGGTGAACAGCACATAGGCGCGCTGGTCGCCGCGGGCAGGGCGCGTGCGCAGGCTGCCGGCGTCGGCGCGGGCCAGCAGGTCGGCAGTGGTCAGGGCGGGCAGGCCGCAGGAGACGGCGGGATCGCGGACCAGCAGCGGATTGCCGGCCTGTGCCATCACCTGGGCCCAGCGGGCGGGCGGATGGCCGGGGTCGAGCGGCACCCAGGCGCCGCCGGCCCGCAGCACCGCGACCATCAGGCACAGCAGCTCCAGCCCGCGCGGGGCGAGCAGGGCGACGGCATCGTCGGGGCGGACACCGGCGGCGATCAGGCCGCGGGCCAGCTGCTCCGAGTGCCGCCAGAGTTCGCCATAGGTCAGGCCGGCACCCTCGCAGCGGGCGGCGAGGCGGTCGGGGTGGGCGGCGACGCGGGCGGCGACCCTCTCGACCCAGCCGGGCGACAGGCTGTAGGGGGCGGGCGTCACGCTCCAGCGGCGCAAGGCTTGCGCCTCCGCCTCGCCCATGCGCGGCAGGGCGGCCAGCGGGGTGGCGGCGCCACGGGCCAACGACAGCAGGGCGGCGCGGAAGCCCTCGGCGATCCGGCTGAGCGACGTCGCATCGATGCGGCGGGCGTCGGCGTCGATGGCGGCGCCCAGCGCCTCGCCGGGGAAGACCTCCACCGTCAGGCCGTAATGGGTGCGTTCGACATTGGCGCGCTGGCGCAGGTCGAGCGCGCCGACCCGGCGCCGCCGGCCCTCCAGCATCGGCAGGTTCTGGAAGACCAGCAGCGTGTCGAACAGCGGGCCGACTCCTGCCTGCGCCTGGATGTCGGCCAGTGCGCTGTGCTCATGCTCGCGCATCGCGGCGCTGTCGGCCTGGATGCCGCGCAGATAGTCGCCGAGGCGCTGGCGGCCCGGCGCACGCACGCGCAGCGGCAGGGTGTTGATGAAGACGCCCAGCATATGCTCGGCGCCTTCCAGATCGGCCGGCCGGCCGGCGGAGGTGACGCCGAACAGCACGTCGTCCCGCCCCGAGCGGGCGGTCAGAACGAGGCCCCAGGCGCCCTGCACCAGCGTGTTGAGCGTGACGCCCAGCCCGCGCGCGGCGGCGGTCAGACGGGCGGTCTCCGCCTCGTCCAGCGTGACGGTGCGGGTGAGCGGGACGGCGCTGCCGGAGTCCGGGGTTGACTCCGGGGCCGGCGCCAGCAGGGGCAGCGGCGTGGCACCTTCCACCCCGGCGAGGAAGCTGCGCCAGAATTCGGCTGAGCGGCCGCTGTCCTGGCGCAGGGTCCAGGCGATGTGGTCGCGGAAGGGGCGGCGGGCGGGCAGGGCCGGGGTCTCGCCGGCCAGACAGGCGCGGTAGCGTTCCAGCACCTCGTCCAGCAGCAGGATCGAACACCAGCCGTCGACCACCAGATGATGGCGGCTCCACAGCAGCAGCCAGCGGCCGTCTCCGCAGCGGATCAGCACCAGCCGCATCAGCGGGGCGCGGTCCAGCGCGAAGCCGCGCGCCCGGTCCTCCGCCAGGAAGGCGGTCAGGGCGGCGTCGCGGGCGTTCTCCGTCAGGTCGCTCCAATCGCGCCGGGCGACGGGGAGGGTGGCGGCGCGCTCCACCAGCTGCAGCGGTCGGTCGGCACCCTCCCAGCGGAAGGCGGTGCGCAGGATCGGGTTGGCGGCGACGGTGTCCTGCCACGCGGCGGTGAAGCTGTCAGGATCGAAGGGGCCGTCCGCTTCGACCACCAGCTGGTTGACATAAGCGCCGCCGGCAGGGTCGATCAGGCTGTGGAACAACAGGCCCTGCTGGAGGGACGACAGCGGATAGGCGTCCTCCAGGGCCGGACGTTCGGCTTGCAGGGTTGCGAGCGCTTGCGGATCAAGGCCGCTGAGGGCGAAAGGCTCCATGCGCTTTTCGGCGGGCTCTTCGCTGGGCTTCCCGGCGGGCTTGGCCGCAGGCAATGCGGCGGCGATGGCGGCGATCGTGCGCTTCTGGAAGAACAGCTTCGGCTTCAGGGCCAACCCCTTCGGCCGCGCCTTGGCGATGACCTGGAGCGCCAGGATCGAATCGCCGCCGATGGCGAAGAAATCCTCATCCACGCCTACCGACGGGCGGCCCAGCACCTCGGCCCAGAGGGAGGACAGGGTCTCCTCGGCCGGGGTCAGGCTGCGTGAAGTCGCGGGGGCGACGGTTCGCGCAGGTTCGTCGTCGGGCAGGGACTTGCGGTCGATCTTGCCGTTGGGCAGGCGGGGCAGGACCGGCAGTGCCCGCAGGCTGGCGGGAACCATGGCGTCGGGCAGCGCCGCGGCCATGGCGCTGCGTAGCGCCTCGGTGTCGAGTGCTTCCGGTGCCACGAAGGCCGCGAGGCGCAACCCGTCACCGGTCGGGGACGGGCGGGCGACGGTGACGGCTTCGGCGACCCCGGGCTGCCCGCGCAACCAGCTGTCGACCTCGCCCAGCTCGACGCGGAAGCCACGGATCTTGACCTGATCGTCGGCGCGGCCGAGGAACTCGATCGGGCCGTCGGTCGTCATGCGCACGCGGTCGCCGGTGCGATAGAGCCGTCCGCCTTCGCCCCACGGGTCGGGAACGAAGCGCTCGGCGGTCAGGGCCGGGCGGGCGAGATAGCCGGCGGCGACGGTGGGACCGCCGATGGCCAGTTCGCCGACGACGCCGAGAGGGACGGGATCGCCATGGCGGTCCAGCACCACGGCGCGGATGCCGGGCAGGGGGGTGCCGATGGGGACCGGCAGGGTCGGATCCTGTGGGGCCGGGGATGTGAGGCAGCCGACGGTGGTCTCGGTCGGGCCGTAATGATTCAGTACGCGGCAGCCGGGGGCGAGACTGCGCAGTCGAGCGACGAAGCCGCCGTCCAGCGCCTCGCCGCCCAGGACGAGGCAGCGGCGCGGCAGCAGGCGGGCCGGGTCGGGGACCGCCATCAGGGCGGCGAGATGGGACGGCACGATCTTCAGCATGTCGACCGGCCGTGCGGCGAAATGACGGGCCAGCGCGTCGGGATCCTCGGCCAGCGCCGGGGCGACCAGCCGCAATGTCCGCCCGCCGAGCAGCGCACCGAACCATGCCGTATAGCCGAGATCGGCGGTGACCGAGGCCAGCGTGGCGAGGGTGGCGTCTTCCGGCAGGTCCATTGCCGCCAGCACGCCCCGGGCGTAGGTGGCGAGGTTGCCTTGCGTAACGACCACGCCCTTCGGCGTTCCGGTGGAGCCGGAGGTGTAGATCAGGTAGGCCGGCAGGTCCGGGTTGCCGGGGAGGTTGTCGGCGAGGGGGGCGGGCTCGGCCTCGTCGGATTGCCCGTCGATGTCGAGCCACGTCGCATCGCATCGCCAGTCGGGAGCCATGCCGGTGCCGACGATGGCGCGGCTGCGGCTGTCGGACGCCAGAAAGGCGAGACGGGCGTCGGGCAGGGCAGGGTCGAGGCAGAGATAGGCGGCCCCCGCCTTCCACGCCGCGATCATGCCGATGGCCAGCGCCGCACCACGCGGCAGCCACAGCCCGACGCGGTCGCCGGGACGCACGCCGGCAGCGCGCAGGCGCCGGGCGAGCCGGGCGGCGGCGGCGTCGAGGCCGGCATAGGTCAGGGCATGGCCGCCGTCCTCCACGGCGTTGCGGTCGGGGTGGCGGGAGGTGGCGGCGTTGAACAGGGCGAGGGCGGTGAGGCGAGATCCCCTCCCCCCGGGGAGAGGGAGAATTGGGGCGTCGAGGAGCGAGCAATCGGCTTCTTCGGCAGTCGCCTGCACCGTCGAAACCGGGGCATCCGCGTCCTCCAGCACACGCTCCAGCAGCGCCAGGAAGCCGCGCCGCATGCGGGCGGAGGTTTCCGGCGCGAACAGCGCCGGGTCGGCGCGCCACTGGCCGTTCAGGCGGTCGCCGCCGTCCACCCAGCGCAGGTTGAGCGCATTGGCGGCGCCGCGCTGGTGGGCGAACAGCTCGCGCCGGACGTTTCGGTCGATGGCGGCGCGCTGGCTGACCGGGACGTAGGTGGTCATGTGATGGAACAGCGGGCCGCCGGTCCCGGCCATCGACGTGATGCGGGCCAGCGGCAGGCGGCGGTGGCGCAGCAGCGCCATCAGCGTGCGATGGGCGGTGTGCGCCACGTCCGCGACCGTCGGATTGCCGGACAGGTCGGCGGACCAGGGCAGGGCGTTCAGCGTATAGCCGATCATCGCGCGGTCGGCGGCACCCTGGCGGCCGGACACCGGCGTGCCGATGGTGAAGCGGTCCTGGCCGCTCCAGCGGTGCAGGAAGATCTGGAAGACCGCCGTCAGCAATGGGAACAGCCCGACGCCGAGCCGGTCGGCGGTTGCGCGCAGACTCGCGGTCGCGACGGGATCCAGATGGAAATCGGCCTCCTCCGGCCGGCCGGGCGCGGTGCTGCGGTCGGCGGGCAGGTCGGGCGGCGGGGCGATGTCGACGGTCTGCGTGCGCCAGAAGCTCTCCAGCCGGGCGGCGTCCGGGCCGGATTGCAGGGTGCGCTGGCGCTCCAGCCATGCGGCGTAGCGGCCGCTCGGCAATGCCGGCTCTGCGGCGCCGGACGACAGCGCCTCGTAGGCGGTGAAAGCCTGTTCGCACAGGATCTCGAAGGACAGGTAATCGCCGGCGATGTGATGCAGCACGACCAGCAGGTGAAGCCGCTCCGCCGCTCCGGTCCCCGCCTCCGCCAGAAGCCGCACCCGGCAGGCGATGCCGCGGTCGAGCGGCAGCGGCGCGTCGGCCTCGCGCTCCAGCCAGTCCAGGCGGTCGGCATCGCTCAGCGGATCGGCGGCGTGGATGGAGACATCGGGCTGCAAGCCGTGCAGGCGCTCCATCACCAGCCGGCCGCCCGCGTCCTCGCGGTAGAGGCTCGACAGCGCCTCATGCCCGCTGATCACCCGGGCGAAGGCGGCGGCGAGGCGCTGCGGATCGGTGCCGGGGGCCAGCTCCGCCGCGTAGGTCATGTTGTAGGCGGGATCGTCGGGGGCGAGGCGCCATGCGGTCCACAGGGCGCGCTGTTCCTCTCCGGCGTGAAGCACGGCGGCGGTCGGGAAGATGCTGTCCATGCTGTTGTCCCCTACACTGCCGGAAGCTCTGGGGAGCGCACCGGATCGGCCATCGCCACCACCACCTTGCGGGCGCCGGTGAAGGGATCGCGGCCGTGGGCGGCCAGCATGTTGTCCAGCATCATCACGTCCCCCTCCTGCCAGGGGAAACTGCGGGTGCACTTGTCCAGGACGGCGCGGATATGGTCGAGGTCGGCGTCGGCGATGGGGCTGCCGTCGCCGTGGAAGACGTGGCGGGGAAGCTCCGTCTCGTCTTCCACCACCGCCAGCAGGCTGTCGCGCACGGCCGCCGGCAGGTTGGAGACGTGGAACAGGTGGGCCTGGTTGAACCACACCTCCTCTCCCGTCGCGGGATGGCGGGCGACGGCCTGACAGATCTGGCGGGTGCGCAGCTCGCCGTCCTCGGTCCAGTCCCAGGCGATGGCGTTGACGCGGCAGAAGCGCTCCACCGCCGCCGGGTCGTCGGTGTTGAACGCCCGCTGCCAGGGCAGGTCCAGCCCGTTGCCGTAGTTGCGCACATACATCAGCCGCTTGGCGGCGAAGCGGTCGCGGACGGCCGGATCGATCCGCCGGAACACCTCGCGGCTGTCGGCGATCGGCGTCGCCCCGCCGGTGGCGGCGGCGGTGACGCAGTGGAACCAGATCGTCCGCGGCCATTGCAGGGTATAGGCCTGCTCGTTGTGCAGCGGGATCGACTGGTGCGCCGGATATTCGGTGGAGGTGTAGACGCCCTTGTCCACCGCCGAGCGCGGGGTGGAGCCGAAATCATAGTCCAGCAGCGGCTTGCCGAAGCTCTCCACGAAGGTGCGGAACGGGGTGTCGCCGTGGATGCCGAAGCCACGGAACAGCAACCCGCCGGCCTGCCGCAACCGCTCCTCCACCAGCGCGCCGATGTCCGGCAGCAGCTCGCGCCATCCCTCCGGCCCCAGCGGGCCGTCCGCCGGCGTCACCAGCAGCGGCAGCTCGCCGTCGGGAAGCAGGGGGCTGACATGGAGGCGGCCGGATTGGGGGCAGCCGGTCTGCGGGAGGGCTTGCGGAGCCGGTCGCGGGTCGGAAAGGCGCTGGTCCATCGGTCGATTGTTCCGTCCAATTGCAGGCCCGAATGCGGGCAGATCGGCAAAAACGTCTTTACTGCAAGTAAGAATCGTTCGCATAGTGGGGCGCGATAGTGCGTCCTGCCGGCGGGTGGGCAGCAATCGCGGCGGGTGCCGGTGCCGGGTTGGGCACGCGGCAGTGCGGAGGTGGCGGAGACACCACGCAGTCTGCGGGTATCGCCGGTGCCATCCTTCAGCCGTGCCGAACGTTAGCCTACTGCAAATCGACTTGCAAATGAGAATCAATCTCATTATGCAAGAAAGCAGGACGCGATCTTCCCAGGGGGTCTTCCCCGAAAACGATCAACCCGTCCGCGCCCTCACCTGAAGGAGCTTCGGCCATGAGCTGGGACAGCCCCGACACGCGGTTCCACGTCGTGATGAACGAGGAGGAGCAATACTCGATCTGGCCCGACCACAAGCCGGTGCCGGCCGGTTGGCGCACCGTCGGCGTCAGCGGCCCCAAGGAGGACTGCCTCGCCCACATCGAGCGGGTGTGGACCGACATGCGCCCGCTCAGCCTGCGCCGCGCGCTGGGCGAAGCCGCCTGAGCGGCGGCACCCAATTCCCTATTCCCCCTGTGAGGGAGGTCTTCGCCATGACCGCGATCCTTGCGGCGTCCTTCGGGCTGGACGGTTTCCGCGGCCAGCCGCCGATCCGCCTGCGCGACGATCCGCTGCTGCGCCGGCAGGAGGCGCGCGAATCGAACGCGCGCTCATATCCCCGGCGCATCCCGCTGGCCTTGACCGAAGCACGCGGCATTTATGTGCGCGACAGTGCCGGGCAGTTGTTCATCGACTGCCTCGCCGGGGCTGGAACGCTGGCGCTGGGCCACAACCACCCCGACGTGGTGGCGGCGATCCGGGCGACGCTGGACAGCGGGCTGCCGCTGCACACGCTGGACCTCACCACGCCGGTCAAGGACGCCTTCGTCGAGGAGCTGTTCGCCGCGCTGCCGCCGGCCTTCGCCCGCGACGCCCGCATCCAGTTCTGCGGCCCGACCGGCGCCGACGGGATCGAGGCGGCGATGAAGCTGGCCCGCACCGCCACCGGGCGGCGGACCGTCGTCGGCTTCTCCGGCGGCTATCACGGCATGACCCAGGGCACGCTGGCGATCATGGGCAATCTGGCGCCGAAACGGCCGCTGGGCGGTGGGACCGGCGACGTGCACATGCTGCCCTATCCCTACGACTACCGCTGCCCCTTCGGGCTGGGCGGGGAGGCCGGGGTCGATGCCGGGCTGGCTCTGCTCGACCAGCTGCTGAGCGATCCGGAATCCGGCATCGTCACCCCCGCCGCCGTGGTGGTTGAGGTGGTGCAGGGCGAAGGCGGCGTGGTGCCGGCGCCGCTGCGCTGGCTCCAGGGCCTGCGCCGGCTGACCCGCGCCCATGGTGTGCCGCTGGTGTTCGACGAGGTGCAGACCGGGCTCGGCCGCACCGGGCGGCTGTTCGCCTTCGAGCATGCCGGGATCGAACCGGACGTTCTGGTGCTGTCCAAGGCCATCGGCGGCAGCCTGCCGCTGTCGGTGGTGGTCTATCGGGCGGAGCTGGATTGCTGGGCGCCGGGCGCCCATGCCGGCACCTTCCGAGGCAACCAGCTGGCGATGGCGGCGGGCATGGCGACTCTGCGCCGCATCCGCGCCGACCGGCTGGACGAGCATGCCGCCGTCCTGGGTGCGCGGCTGACCGCCCATCTGCGGGCCATCCAGGTGGACCATCCCTGCCTGGGTGACGTGCGGGGGCCGGGCCTGATGATCGGCGTCGAGATCGTGGACGAGCACCGGCCGCCCTCGCGCACCGGCGCCCGCCCGGCCGACGGCGAGCTTGCCCGGTCCCTGCAACGCCAGTGCCTGGAACGCGGGGTGATCCTGGAACTGGGCGGGCGGCATGGCGCCGTGGTGCGCTTCCTGCCGCCGCTGATCGTCGAGGCCGCGGAGGTGGACGAGATCGCCGAGCGTTTCCGTGCCGCCTTGCGTGCGGCCCTTGCCGAACGGGCGTCCGGTGCGGTGCCCACCGGGCTGGCAGCGGAATAGGCGGGGCCTAAGATGCTGGTAAGTCTCAATCGCGCCGAACTTGATCGCGTCGAGCGGACGGCGCCGCTGTCGCTGGCGCAGGAGCGGCTCTGGCTGCTCCACCGGCTGGACCCGGCCGATGCCGCCTACAACCTGACGCGGGCCTTCCGTCTGGCGGGCGCCCTGGATGCGGCGGCGCTGGAACGGGCGTTGGAGGCGCTGTCCTGGCGCCATGCCATCCTGCGCACCCGGTTCGAGGAGCAGGACGGCGCGCCGGTGCAGCTGGTGCTGTCGCGGCCGGCGCTGCGGTTGGACCGCGAAGCGGGGGATCTGGACGAAGCAGGGTTGGCGGAGCGGATTCTTGCAGAGACGCAACGGCCCTTCGACCTCGCCGCCGGACCGCCGCTGCGCGCCACGCTGCTGACGCTGACGGGCGGCGACGCGGTGCTGCTGCTAGCGATGCACCACATCCTGTCGGACGGGCCGTCGAATCCGATCCTCGCGCGCGACCTGCTGACCGCCTATGGCGCGGCGGTGGCCGACGAGGACGCGGAATCGGCAACCCTGTTGCCGCCGCTGACCCTGCATTATGCCGATTACGCGCTGGAGCAGCGCGGCGAGGCGGCGCAGGCGCGGATCGACCATGCCGTCGGGCGGGCGCTCGCCCGGCTCGGGACCGGCATTCCGGCGCTGGAGCTGCCGACCGACCGGCCGCGTCCGGCGGTTCGCGGCAGCGGTGGTGCGCGGGTGGAGTTCGCCCTGCCCGCCGAGATGGCGGCGACTTTGCGCGCTTTCTCGCGGGCGGAGGGCTGCACCCCCTTCGTGCCGCTGCTCGCGGCGTGGCAGGCGCTGCTCGGGCGCTGGTCCGGGCAGGCGGATTTCGCCGTCGGCGTGCCCGATGCCGGCCGTGCCGACGAGGCGCTGGAACCGCTGGTCGGCTTCTTCGTCGAAACCCAGGTCTTCCGCGCCCGGCTGACCCCGGACCTGACCGGCCGCGCCCTGTGCCGGCGGCTGCGCGGCGAGGTGCTGGCGGCGCTGAACGACGGTGCGGCTCCGGTCGAACGGCTGCTGGAGCGGCTGGACCCGGTGCGCGACGGCAGCCGCACGCCGCTGTTCCAGGCCATGCTGAATGTGCGGATG
The DNA here is from genome assembly GCF_004923295.1 of Azospirillum sp. TSH100. Classification (NCBI taxonomy): domain Bacteria; kingdom Pseudomonadati; phylum Pseudomonadota; class Alphaproteobacteria; order Rhodospirillales; family Azospirillaceae; genus Azospirillum; species Azospirillum sp. TSH100. The sequence goes on along the minus strand of NZ_CP039639.1, from coordinate 98,220 downwards.
GAGGCACCGGCCAGCGTCCGCCTGCCGGGGCTGACGGTGATGGCCCTGCCGGTGCCGGAGACAACCGCGAAGCTCGACCTCGCGCTCGATGTGGCGGTTGGGGAGGCGGGCGTCGCTCTTGCGCTGGATTACGCCACCGAGCTGTTCGACGCCGCGACGGCGGAGCGGTTGGCGGTGGGTGTCCGGACGCTGCTGGGCGGGATGCTCGCCGATCCGGAGGCGCCCCTGGCCGACCTGCCGCTGACGACCGCGGAGGAACGGCTGACGGAGCTGACGCGCTGGAACCGTACCGCCCTGCCGCTCGACCCGGCGGAGGATCTGGCGGCGTTGTTCGAGCGCAAGGCCGCCGAGCTGCCGGACTGCGTGGCGTTGGTCGCCGGCGACGGGACGCTGACCTATGGCGCGCTGAATGCGCGGGCCAACCGGCTGGCGCGCTGGCTGGTTGAGCGTGGCGTCGGGCCGGACCGGCTGGTCGCGGTGGCGCTGCCGCGCGGCGCCGATCTGCTGGTTTCGCTGCTGGCGATCCAGAAGGCGGGCGGGGCCTATCTGCCGCTCGACCCCGACCAGCCGGCGGCACGCAACGCCCATATCCTGACCCATGCAGCGCCGGTGCTGATCATCGACGCGCCGCTGGACGAGTTCGCGGCCGGGTTCGAGGCGTTGGCGGGTGGCAATCCCGGGCGGCCGGCGCATCCGCACCAGCTTGCCTACACGCTCTACACCTCCGGATCGACCGGCGTGCCGAAGGGCGTGCAGATCGAGCGGCAGGCCTTCGCCAGCTTCCTCCACGCCATGCAGATGCAGGTCGGGCTGACGGCCGACGACCGGCTGCTGGCGGTGACGACGCTGGGCTTCGACATCGCCGGGCTGGAGCTGTTCCTGCCGCTGGTCACCGGCGCCCGCGTGGTGCTGGCGACGCGGGAGGAGGCGCGCGATCCCCAGGCGCTGGCCCGGCTGATCGACCGGCACGGCATCACCGCGATGCAGGCGACGCCGGCGACATGGCGGATGCTGCTGGAGGCGACCGAGCGGTCCTGGCCGGGCCTGCGCGCGCTGTGCGGCGGCGAAGCACTCGGCGGCGATCTGGCACGGCGCCTGCTGGCCCGCGGGGTGCGGCTGCTGAACGTCTATGGCCCGACCGAGACGACGGTCTGGTCCGCCGCCTGGGCGGTGGAGCGGGTGGCGGAGGGCGAGGCGGTGGTCCCCATCGGCCATGCCATCGCCAACAACCGCCTGCACATCCTGGACGGCCGGCTGGAGCCGGTGCCGCCCGGAATCGTCGGCGATCTGTGGATCGGCGGGATCGGGCTGGCGCGCGGCTATGGCGGACTGCCGGGGCTGACCGCGGCGAGCTTCCTGCCCAACCCCTTTCCCGACGATCAGGCGCCGGGAAGCGGGGTGGGCAGCCGCCTCTACCGCACCGGCGACCGCGCCCGGCGGCGCAACGACGGCACCATCGAGTTCCTCGGCCGCCGCGACCAGCAGATGAAGGTCCGCGGCTTCCGCATCGAGGCGGGAGAGGTGGAAGCGGCACTGGACAGCCATCCGCTGGTGCGTCAGTCCGCCGTCACCGCGCATGCGCCGGCCGGTGGGGAGGCGCTGCTCTGCGCCTATCTGGTGACGGCGGACGGTGGTGAGCCGGCCGACCTCCATGCCCATCTGGCGGCGCGGCTGCCGGCCTACATGCTGCCGTCGGTCTGCGTCGTGTTGGACCGGCTGCCGCTGAACGCCAACGGCAAGGTGGACCGCAAGGCGCTGCCGGCGCCGGACGCGCCCGCGCGCTCCGCCGTCTTCGAGCCGCCTGTCACCGAAACAGAAACCCAGCTCGCCGAGCTGTGGGACGAGGTGCTGGAGTGCCACGGGGTCGGGGCCAGCGACGATTTCTTCCGGCTGGGCGGCCATTCGCTGCGGCTGGTGCGGTTGCAGACCCGCATCCGCGGCGTGTTCGGCCATGACCTGCCGCTGGCCGAGCTGTTCCGGGCGCCGACGCTGCGCGCCATGGCGGCGCTGATCGACACGCGCGGCGTGCGCAACGAGGCCGACGACCTCGCCTTCATGGCCGGTCTGCTCGCCGATGCCGAAATGGCCGATATCGAAATGACCGACGCCGAGAAGGCGGGTGCGCCATGATGCTGCTCGGTCCGCTGTTGCGCCGCTTCCGCTGGCGCCTGCCGCTAGCGCTGGCGCTGGGGGCCGCCGGGTCGCTGGCCGGGCTGTCGGTGATCGCGCTGGTCAACCGGCTGATCGCCGGCAGCGCGTCGCCGGACGCGCCGACCATGACGCTGATCGCCCTGCTGCTGGCGGGGGTGTTCGGCTTCGGCTTCGCCGCACAGGAGATGCTGACGGCGCTCGGCCACCGGGTGGTGTGCGAGATGCGCACGGCGACGGTGAAGCGGCTGCTCGACACCGATGTGGAGCGGCTGGAGGCCATCGGGGCGCCGGCGCTCTACGCCACGCTGACCAAGGACATCGCCGCGGTCGGACAAGCCTTCAACCGGCTGCCCTTCATCTTCAGCAATGGCGTGCTGGTGCTGGGCGGTTTCCTCTATCTCGGCTGGCTGTCCTGGCAGCTGTTCCTGCTCAGCGCGGCGGTGGTCGGGCTGGGGGTGGCGGTCGCCTATGGCTGGGTGTCGGCGATGCGCCGGCTGATGATCGAGGTGCGCGAGACCGACGACCGCCTGTTCGCCGGCTATCGCGGCGCCGTCGAGGGCCGCAACGAGCTGGCGCTGAACAGCGCGCGCAAGCGCGTCTTCCACCGCCATGACGTGACCGGGGTGGCGGAGCATGCCCGCGACACCGAAACCCGCGCCGACCGCTATTGGGTGCTCAGCCTGAGCTGGACGGCGCTGGTCATCCTGGGGCTGATCGCCGGCATCTTTGCGGCGGGCGAGGCGCTGGGGCTGCCGCGGGCGCACACCGCCGGCTTCGTGCTGGTGCTGATGTTCCTGCGCATGCCGCTGAACGATCTGGTCGGCACGCTGCCGATCCTGCTGTCCGGCTCGGTCGCCCTGGCGAAGGTCGAGGCGCTGCGGCTGGAGCCGCATCGGGCGGAGTTCGGCGGATATGAACCGGCGCAGACGGCGCTGCCCGCCCATGGTCCGCTGCTGAGCCTGTCCGGCGTCGTCTACGACCATCCGGCGCAGGGCGGGGAGCCCGGCTTCCATCTCGGCCCGGTCGACCTGACGGTGCAGGCGGGGGAGACGCTGTTCATCGTCGGCGGCAACGGCGGCGGGAAATCCACCCTGCTGACCCTGCTGGCCGGCCTGCGCCGCCCGTCCTCCGGCAGCATCCGGCTGGCCGGGCTGGAGGTGACGGAGGAGCGGCGCGGCTGGCACCGCGAGCAGGTCAGCGCCGTCTTCTCCACCCCGCATCTGTTCGAGCGGCTGGTCGGGCCCGGCGGACAACTGGACGAGGATCTCGCCCAGGCTTTCCTGCGCCGGCTGCGGCTGGACCGCAAGGTGACGCTGGAGGGCGACCGGCTGTCCGACATCCGGCTGTCGCAGGGGCAGCGCAAGCGCCTCGCCCTGCTGGCCGCCGTCGTGGAGGAGCGGCCGATCCTGCTGCTCGACGAATGGGCGGCCGACCAGGACCCGCTGTTCCGCCGATTCTTCTACGAGGAGCTGCTGCCGGAGCTGAAGCGCGGCGGCCGGACCATCGTCGCCGTCAGCCACGACGACCGTTTCTTCCACCTCGCCGACCGGGTGCTGCGTTGCGATGCCGGGGTGCTGACGCCCTGGAGCGAGACGCCTGCGCAACCGATGCAGGCGGCGCAATGATCCCGAGAAGCCCGAACCCTTTCCCGAACGTTTTTCCGCCGCGTCCGGCGCGGCCGGACATGAGGAGGCGCCTTCGATGACCGCCGTTTCCGACACCCTGTCTGCCGATCCGGCCGCATCCGGCGGCGCCCCGTCGCCCTGCCGTACGCTGGGCCGCTCCTTCCGGTCCCTGTGGGAGGGAGCCGAATTGACCGTTCGGCTGGACGGCGCCGTGCAGCAGCGCTGGCGCCTCAGCGGCGAAGTGACCGGCGAGGCGCCGTCCGCCGAGCTGTCCCTGGTGCAGAGCGTGGCGGAGGGGGAAACCCGCCGGCTGGCCGCACTCGCCGCGCTGGAGGCGGCTTTCGTCCGCGCCGGTGATCCGGCCGTCCTGAGGCTGCTGGCGCCCGACGATCTGGCCGAGGCGCTGCGGCTGGACGGCGTGGCGGCGGAGGATGCCGGCGGCAACCTGCTGGCCTCGGCCGGCATGCTGTTCCAGCGGCCGGATCTGTGGCTGCTGGGGGCGGGATCCGGCGGTTATCCGCAGACGCATGTACTGTCGAACGGGCGCTACCACCCGCGCCGGCCGCCGAAGCCGACGGGCCTGCTCTATGCCCGCCACATTCCGTGGCTGGAGCAGACGCTGTCCTTCCGCGTCGCCGACATCGGCGAGGATCTGGAGCGCTTCCACCGCTGGCAGAACGACCCGCGCGTCGCCTTCTTCTGGCAGGAGGAGGGCGATCTCGCCAAGCACCGCGCCTATCTGGAGGCGCAGCTGTCCGACCCCCACACCATGCCGCTGATCGCCAGCCTGGACGGCGTGCCCTTCGGCTATTTCGAGGTCTATTGGGCCAAGGAGAACCGGATCGGCGCCTTCTACGACGCGCAGGATTACGACCGCGGCTGGCATGTGCTGATCGGCGAGGAGCATGTGCGCGGGCGGGCCTATGTCAGCGCCTGGCTGCCGTCGCTGGTGCATTTCATGTTCCTCGACGATGCCCGCACCCAGCGCATCGTCGGCGAGCCGCGCGCCGATCATCACCAGCAGATTCGCAACCTCGACCGCTCCGGCTTCGCCAAGGTCAAGGAGTTCGACTTCCCGCACAAGCGGGCGATGCTGGTCATGCTGCTGCGCGAACGCTATTTCGCCGACCGCCTGTGGGTGCCGCGCGCCGACCCCGTCACCCCGCGTCAGGGGGGCTGAGCGATGCACGGCTTCCCCTCCCTGATCGGCGACGGCGGGCGCGTTCTGGACCTTGCGGGCGTCGGGTTCGGGCCGTCGAACCTCGCGCTGGCGGTGGCGCTGCGCGAGGCGGATGCCGGGCTGGCGGTGCGGTTCCTGGAGAAGCGCGACCGCTTCGTCTGGCATGGCAACATGCTGCTCGACGGCAGCCGGATGCAGATCTCCTTCCTGAAGGATCTGGTCTCGCTGCGCGATCCGACCAGCCGCTACAGCTTCCTCAACTATCTGCACCGGCAGGGACGGCTGCAGGACTTCATCAACCTGCGGACCTTCTATCCCAGCCGGCGCGAGTTCAACGATTACCTGTCCTGGGTTGCGGCGGACTTCGACGGGGCTTGCGACTATGGGATGGAGGCGGTCGCCGTCGAGCCGGTGCGGGTCGGCGATTCCGTGCCGCATGTCCGCATCCGCGCCCGCGATGCCGCGGGGCGCGAGCGCAGCCTGCTGGCCCGCAACGTGGTGGTCGGCGCCGGGGCGACGCCGATGGTGCCGGACGCCTTCGACGGGCTGGTGCGCAAAGCTGCCGGTGGCGGCAGGGAGGCGGGCGGGCCCCTGGTCATCCATTCCAACGACTATCTCGCCGCCGCCGGGGATCTGGCGCGGGCCGGCCGGGTCGCGGTGGTCGGGCTGGGGCAGAGTGCGGCGGAGATCTTCCTCGACCTGCACGCGCGCGGCGTGGATGTCGACATCGTCGCCCGCGGGCCGGCGATGCGGCCGGCCGACAGCAGCCCCTTCGCCAATCAGGTCTTCGACGCCGGCTACACCACTTACCTCTACGGCCTTCCCCCGGCCGGGCGCGCCGAACTGCTGCGCGCCTTCCACAACACCAACTACGCCGTCGTCGATCCCGACCTGATCGACGCCATCTACGGCATCTTCTATCAGCAGAAGGTCGAGGGCAGCGAACGGCACGGCCTGCTGACGCGGCACGACGTGGTGGCGGCGCGGCCCGACGCCGCGACCGGCGGCGTGCTGCTCGACCTCGCCAGCCTGGACGGTGGGGAGCGGCGGGAATGCCGCTATGGCGCCGTGGTGCTCGCCACCGGCTACCGCCGCCGCATCCATGAAGAGCTTCTGCGACCGATGGAACCCTGGCTGACCGGCGGGGAGGTGGGGCGCGACTATCGCCTGCCGACCGTCCCCGGCTGCACCGCCGGCCTGTACCTGCAGGGCTGCTGCGAGGCGACGCACGGCCTCAGCGACACCCTGCTCTCCATCCTGCCGATCCGCGCGCAGGAAATCGCCACGGCCCTGACCGGGGGGACCGGCCTCGGCCGTGGCCAACAAATCCGTGAATTGACATCAGCACAGTGACGAATGGGGGATCATTGCAATGAAGACGATCGGGCAGCCCGGACGCCATGGGGGAAAGTACAGGGGGCGCGTCCGCCTGCTGGGATCGGTCGCGGCGGCAGCCCTGCTGCTGCCGGCCGTCGCACTAGCCCAAAATGCGGCCCAGAACGCAGAGCAAAAAGCCGGAAGCGCATCGTCCGAGACGATGACGCTGCCGACGATCGACGTCAGCGCCGACCGGCAGCGCGACGCCAACCCGCCGACCAGCGTCGGATCCAAGCTGCCGCTCGCCCCGCGCGAGGTGCCGCAGACCGTCACCACGGTGCCGCGCGAGCGCATCGAGGAACAGAAGCTCATCACGCTCGAAGACGCGATGAAGCAGACGCCGGGCGTCACGGTGGAGCCGATCGACGGCAACCGCCTGCAATTCTATTCGCGCGGCTTCGAGATGACGAATGTCCAGTTCGACGGCGTGCCGACGAGCCTGGACAGCCGCATCTTCGTCTCGCCCGATCTGGCGATGTATGAGCGGGTGGAGGTGCTGAAGGGACCGGCCGGGCTGCTGAACGGCATGGGCGGTCCCGGCGGCGCCATCAATCTTGTCCGGAAGACGCCGAAGAAGACGCTGGAGGGCTATGGCGAGCTGACCGCCGGTTCCTATGCCAACTACCGCGGCGAGGGCGACATCACCGGGCCGCTGAACCAGTCCGGCAGCCTGCGCGGGCGCTTCGTCGGCGCCTATCAGGACCGCAACGGTTTCCAGGATTGGACGACCCAGGACCGTGCGGTGGCCTATGGCAGCATCGCCGCCGACCTGACGCCCGACACCACCCTGACCGCCGGCGCCTGGTATCAGCGGATGAGCTACAAGGGCGCCTGGAACCTGCCGGGCTATGCCTCGGTGGTGAACGGACAGGCCCAGCTGCGGCTGCTCGACGTCGACCGCTCGACCTCGCTGGGCGAGGAATGGAACCGCGACATCTTCACCACCAAGGGCGGCTTCGCCGATCTGGAGCACAAGTTCGACAATGGCTGGGCGGTGAAGCTGGCCACCCATTACATCGACAATGAGATGGACCGGAAGATGGCCTACGCCTATTCGCCGGTCACGCCGGGGGTCAACCGGACGACGCTCTACGCCCAGAAGGTCCGCTACGATCAGGATCAGATCGGCGCCGACCTGTCGGCCAACGGCAATTTCGGGCTGTTCGGCCAGACCCACGAGGCGGTTGTCGGCGCCAATTACGAGCGCTGGACCTTCCGCCACCGCGCAGCCAATCCGGTCGGCAGCTGGTCGGTGACGCAGAACATCTTCTCGCCCAACTCCTCGGTCGCCGAACCGGCCTGGCGGGACTGGCAGAAGGACACCAAGACCACCACCGACAGCTGGGGCACCTACGGCGTCCTGCGCCTGAAGCTGGCCGAGCCGCTGAAGCTGATCGTCGGCGGTCGGATGAACTGGTGGCAGACCAAGGTCGATGCCGACGCGCTGGCCGGCACCGCGGAAAGCAGCGCCTCGGTCCGCGGCAAGGTCACGCCCTATGCCGGCCTCGTCTATGAGGTCAACTCCACCTACGCGCTCTACACCAGCGTGTCGCAGGTGTACCAGCCGCAATCCTATGTGGACGCGTCGGGCAAGGTGCTGGAGCCGCTGAAGGGTCGGCAGTATGAGGCCGGCGTCAAGGCCGATTACTTCGGCGGGCGCCTGCATGCCACCGCGTCGGTCTTCCACATCGAGGAGGAGAACCGGCCGCAGTCCGACCCGCGCTATCCCAACCAGTCGATCTACATCTCCGGCGGCAAGGCACAGAGCCGCGGCTTCGAGCTGGATGTCTCCGGCGAGATCCTGCCGGGCTGGGACGCCTATGCCGGCTACACCTTCACCCGCGCCAAGAGCCTCGACAGCAGCGCCAACTCTGCCAGCGCCTTCACCGCCATCGCGCCGATGCATCAGGTCAAGCTGTGGACCAACTACCGCCTGCCCGAGAGCATCGACGACCGGCTGAGCGTCGGCGGCGGCATCACCGCCCAGACCTCGATGTACAACGAGTTCCCGTCGCTGAACTATGCCCGCCTGACCCAGGGCGGCTATGCGACGGTGGACGCCCGCGTCGCCTATGACCTGACCGAGAAGGTCACGGCCGCGGTCAACGTCAAGAACCTGTTCGACCGCACTTACTACCAGCGCATCAACAACGTGCAGTCGGGCAACATCTATGGCGAGCCGCGCACCGTGCTGCTGACCCTGCGGGCGAAGCTGTAACCGTGCCGCTGCCGGGGCGGGGGCGTGGGCAACCCGCCCCCGCCCCGGCGGGTCCGCAATAAATCGCTTGTTCATCGCGGCGGGCGGGCGCAAAGCTCAAGCCTTCCGCCGGCCCTACCCCGATCGAAGGGAGGGGGCCGGCTCCGACCTTTCTCAAGTGCCACCGCGATGATGACCCTGTTCCGCCGCGCCGTCCTGCCGTTGGGGCTGGCGGCCGTCCTGTCCACCCTGCCGGCTGCCGCCATGGCGGGCCAGCGCAGCTATGCCGCCACCCACGGCGCGGCGCCCTTCGTGACGCAGCACCTGATCCCCGGATCGGACCTCGACCTCGCCCAGGTCGATCTGAGACTGCCGACGGCGAAGGTGGTGGCGTTGACCATCGACGACGGGCCGGACGGCCATGACCCGCGCATCCTCGACATCCTGCGGGCACATGGGGCGAAGGCGACCTTCTTCTACATCGGCGCCAAGATCCCCGAGCATCACGAGATCGCCAGGCTGGTGGCGGCGTCCGGCAACGAGGTCGGCAGCCACACCCAGACCCACCCGATGACCACCGACCTGAAGCCGGCCGAGCGAGAATGGAATCTCGCTCAGGCGGAAAAGGCGCTGGCGTCGGTCGGCGTCACGGCGACATGGTTCCGGCCGCCCTACGGCGATGTCGACGACGCTCTGGCGGCCTTGGCGCGGCACCATGGCATGGCGACGGTGCTGTGGACCGCCGACAGCCAGGACTGGAAGGACACCGGTCCCGACATCATCCGCCACCGCATCGTCGAGCGGCTGGTCCCCGGCGCCGTCGTGCTGATGCACAGCACCAAGGCGGCGACCGTCGCGGCGCTGCCGGCGATCCTTGAGGAAGGGGAGAAACGCGGCCTGCGCTTCGTCACCATGACGGAATGGGAAGCGGCGATGCGGCAGTCGGTGACGCCGGAACTGGCGCTGCTGCACCCGACCCCGCGCCGTCGGTGAGCGGTATGGCGGCGAGACATGTGGCGAGCCTGCTCGTAGCCTTGGCGATGAGCTGCGTACCGTTTTCCGCTTACGCAGCCGACCCCCTGGAGTCGTTCAACCGGACCATGTTCGCGGTCAACAAGGGGTTGCTCGATTGGGTCATCAACCCGACCGTCGATCACATAGGGCCATGGGTGCCCGCCCCGGTAACGGCCGGTCTGTCGAACGCCTATGCGAACCTGACCGAAATCGAGATGGTCCTCGACAACGCTTTGCAGGGCAAGGCAGGCGGTGCCGCCGCCTCGGCGGCGCGTTTCGGGATCAATTCGACGCTCGGCATCGGCGGCCTGTTCGATGTCGCCACACCGCTCGGCCTGGAGCGCCGGGAGGAGAATTTCGGCACGTCGCTCTGCAAGACCGGCCTCGCACCCGGTTCTTACCTTGTGCTGCCTTTCGTCGGCTCCACCAACACCGTGGCCGCGGTGGCGTTGACGGCGGGGATCGCCGCGGAGGTCTATGCGCTCAGTTTCATCTCGACGACACTGGCGACTGTGGATTTCGTGGTCATCGATCTGGGCGGCTCGGCATCGGCCCTTCGACACGCCAAGAACATTCCGGCGGAGGGGGAAGACCTCTACGCCGTCCAGCGTGATGAATACCGGCGGTACATCGAGACGGGATGCGCCTCGACCCATCCGGAAATGAAGGCCGACCTTTCGGAACCGGTTGCGGGAGATCTGTGAAGGCCGTGACCCGAGGGATGCAAGGATGTCCCATCGGCGGACGACGCCGGCCGGTGTAGGATGGTGCGGAGCAGCGCCGGTCGGAAGGCCGCTGCCGGGAAACACCGCCATGCCCGCCATACCCATCGAGCCCTTCACCCTGGTCCTCTCGCTGCTTCAGCAGATGTGCGTCTATCTGGTGATCGCCTATCTGCTGAGCCGGACGCCGCTGTTCCTGCCGCTGACCCATGTCACGGTGCGCTGGCCACACAAGCTGGCCTGCTATGTGATCTTCTCGATCTTCTGCATCATGGGCACCTATTTCGGCCTGCACATCGACGACAGCATCGCCAACACCCGCGCCATCGGCGCCGTGCTGGGCGGCATCTTCGGCGGGCCGTCGGTGGGGCTGGCGGTCGGGCTGACCGGCGGGATGCACCGCTATTCGCTGGGCGGCATTTCGGCACTTGCCTGCGCCATCTCCACCATGGCGGAGGGGCTGATCGGCGGGCTGGTCCACCGCCACATGGTGCGCCAGGGCCGGATCGAACCGCTGTTCAACCCGCTGCGCGTCGGCGCCGTCACCTTCGTGGCGGAGGTGGTGCAGATGCTCATCATCCTGGCGGTGGCCCGGCCGTTCGAGGCGGCGGTGCATCTGGTGGAGGTGGTGGCGGCCCCGATGATCGTCGCCAACACCGTGGGTGCCGCGCTGTTCATGCGCATCCTGCTGGAGCGCCGCGTTCTGGACGAGAAGCAGTCCAGCGCCTTCTCCGCCAAGGCGCTGAAGATCGCGGCGCGCTGCGACGGCGTGCTGCGCGGCGGCTTCAACAGCGAGAACAGCACCCGCGTCGCCCGCATCATCTTCGAGGAGACCGGCGTCGGCGCCGTCGCCATCACCGACCGCGACAAGCTGCTGGCCTTCATCGGCATGGGCGACGACCACCATCTGCCCGGCACGCCGATCAGCTCGCCGCAGACCCATCAGGCCATCGCCAACAACCAGGTCATCTATGCCGACGGCAACGAGGTGGCCTACCGCTGCTCGATCAGCCCGACCTGCCGGCTGGGGGCGGCGCTGGTGATCCCGCTGGTCGGCGAGGAGGGCGGGGTGATCGGCACCATCAAGCTGTACGAGCCGAAGACCAAGATCTTCTCCACCATCAACCGCACGCTGGGCGAGGGCGTCGCGCGGCTGCTGTCCAACCAGATCCTGGCCGGCCGCTACGAGCAGCAGAAGGCGCTGCTGGCGCAGTCGGAGATCAAGCTGCTGCATGCGCAGGTGAACCCGCATTTCCTGTTCAACGCGCTGAACACCATCTCCGCCGTCATCCGCAACGATCCGGAGCGGGCGCGGCAGCTGGTGCAGAACCTGTCGACCTTCTTCCGCAAGAACCTGAAGCGCCCCAGCCAGATGGCGACGCTGGCCGACGAGGTCGAGCATGTCAGCGCCTATCTCCAGATCGAGCTGGCCCGCTTCACCGGACGGCTGGCGGTGGAGATCGAGGTGCCGGAGGAGATTCGCCACGCCCGCCTGCCGGCCTTCTCGCTCCAGCCGCTGGTGGAGAATGCGATCAAGCACGGTACCGCCCAGCTTCTCGGCAATGGGCGGGTGCGCATCGCGGCCCGGCGGGAGGGTGGCGACCTGCTGCTGTCGGTGGAGGACAATGCCGGGCTCTACGAGGCCAAACCGGGCGGCGACGGGTTGGGGATGACCATCGTCGACCGCCGCATCCGCAACCGCTACGGTGAGGCTTACGGCGTCTCGGTCGCCTGCGAGCCCGATGCCTTCACCCGCGTCACCCTGCGCCTGCCTCTCGAAGAGACCGTACCCGCATGATGACTGTCCTGATCGTCGATGACGAGCCGCTGGCGCGGGAGGAGCTGCGCCGGATGCTGGAGGAGGCCGCCGATGTCCGCATCGTCGGCGAATGCGCCAACGCCATCGAGGCGATCGGCGCCATCAACCGGCAGGCGCCCGACGTGGTCTTCCTCGACATCCAGATGCCGCGGGTCAGCGGGCTGGAGATGCTGAGCATGCTCGATCCCGAGCGGATGCCGCGCATCGTCTTCCTGACCGCCCATGACGAATATGCCGTCCAGGCTTTCGAGGAGCATGCCTTCGACTATCTGCTGAAGCCGGCCGACCCGGCGCGGCTGGCGAAGACCTTGCAGCGGCTGCGCCGCCAGCATGCGCCGCAGGAGCTGTCGGTCCTGCCGGGGGCGGCGGAGCTGCGCCATATTCCCTGCACCGGGGTCAACCGCATCACCCTGATGAAGCTGGCCGATGTCGAGTATGTCGTCTCCCGCCCCGCCGGCGTCTATGTGGTGGGGGAGGATGGGCAGGAGCGCTTCACCGAGCTGACCCTGCACACCATTCAGGAAAAGAGCCAGCTGTTCCGTTGCCACCGCCAGCATCTGGTCAACCCGGAGCGCATCCGGGAGATCCGCTTCGTCGATGGCGGGCTGGCGGAGATCCAGACCATTGGCGGCCACGTGGTGCCGGTCAGCCGGCGCTTCCTGGGGGCGCTCAAGGAACGGCTGGGGATGGGGTGAGGGATTTGGGATGAGGGATTTCCGGTCGGCTCAAACCGCCGCCGCCGCTGTTACCGGAGGGAGTGATCCGGGACGGGAGGGCGGCGATGGGCGGCGTGCGGCGGTGGTGGGGGATCGTGGTCGATGCGGCCTATGGCTGGATGAACGACGACGCGATGAGCATGGCGGCGTCGATCGCCTTCTACACCATCTTCTCGCTGGCGCCGCTGGCCATCCTGGTGATCGCGCTGGCCGGGCTGGTGTTCGGCGACGAGGCGGCGCGCGGCGCGCTGGTCGACCAGCTGACGGCGCTGGTCGGGCATGATGCCGGCCAGACCCTTCAGGATCTGATCGCGCGGGCCGGCGCCAGGGAGACCGGGATCGTCGCCAGCGTCATCGGCATCGGCACCATCCTGGTTGGCGCCACCACCGTCTTCGTCGAGCTTCAGGCCGGGCTGAACCGCATCTGGCGGGTGGCGGCACCGCAGGAATCGACCATCACCTGGCTGGTGCGGGTGCGGCTGAAGGCGCTGGCGCTGATCGGCGCCATCGGCTTCCTGCTGATCGTCTCGCTGGTGGTCAGTGCGGCGCTGGCGGCGGCCGGCCGCTGGGCCGCCGGCTATCTGCCGGCGATGCCGTCGCTGCTGTGGCTGGTCGACGTGGTGGTGTCCTGGACGGTGCTGACCGGTCTGTTCGCGCTGATCTACCGCATCCTGCCCGACACCTACATCCGCTGGGCCGACGTCTGGCTGGGCGCGGCGGTGAATGCCTTCCTGTTCGCGGTGGGAAAATTCCTGATCGGCTTCTACATCGCCACCAGCGGGGTGGTGACGGTCTATGGCGCGGCCGGATCCTTCGTGCTGATCCTGCTGTGGGTCTATTATTCGGCGGTCATCTTCCTGTTCGGGGCGGAGCTGACCCGCGCCTATTCCGAACGCAGCGGCAGCCGGGCGCGGCTGCCCGGCCTGAAGCCGGAGGCGGGGCCTGGGGTGGGGGAGGGGGCTATCGGCCGCAGCAGCCGCGTCCCAGAGTCATCAGGATCTGGCGGGCCTTGAAGGCCTGGGGGTCGAGCGGCGGTTCGTCCGGGGTGAGGCGGGCCTGGGCCTCGCGGTAGCGGTCGTAGCTGTCATCGTTGAACAGGCGGCGCAGATTGGCGAGAGCCTTGCGCAGGGGGGTGCGTGAGCAGGGAGTGGTCATCGGAGATCTCTCGCGGCAGCCGGGGCCGAAGTCGGCGGTGTGGGACGTCCCACCTTAGCGTCGGCGCCGCGCCCGCCAGAGCGATTTCCGGCGAGCGGCGTTTTGACCGCCTGAGCGGTGCTTTCCGGGGCCTGAGCGGTCGCGGAGTCATCACGCCGGCCCTGATCTTTGGAAGCCCTGCCCTTATGCGCAGGGCGTTCAGAGGCGGAAGGTGGCGGATCGGCAACCCGTGAGGAAAACGAACAGTATCCTTGGTTGAAAGCATACTGGTCGATGAAACATCACGGGTATACCCTGCCGTCCGTTTGGGATCGGCCGGGCAATGCCTGTCGTGCCTTCGGGGAAGCCATTGAAGATGACGCCGAGAGATTGGTGGACAGAGAAGAAGAAAAGCCTGACAGGTGCCTGTCTGGCCCATGCGGTGCATGACGGGTACACTGACGCCCTCTATGTCTTCCTGCCGGTCTGGCAGGCGCAGTTCGGCCTGTCCTATGCGATGCTTGCCATCATTCGGGGCCTTTACTCCGGGACGATGGGAGGACTGCAAATCCCGGCCGACCGCGCCCTGCGCGGCCTGTCGCCGCGGGCGGCGCTGATCCTGTCGACACTTCTGGCGGCGGCGGGCCTGCTCATCATGGCGTTGCCGCTCGGCCTGCCGGGGCTGTGCGTCGGCCTTGTCCTGGCCGGCATCGGATCGAGCATCCAGCATCCCTGCGGCTCGACGCTGGTGACCGTCAGTTATGGCGCGGCATCGCGGCATCCGCTCGGCATCTACAATTTCTCAGGCGATCTCGGCAAAGCGGCACTGCCGGCGCTCGCCGCCGTGCTGTTGCCGGTGTTCGGCTGGCAGCCGGTGCTCGGGCTGATGGCGGCGATCGGACTGGTCCTGTCGCTCGCGCTGGTGCCGCTGGCGCCGGCAGTCCCCATCGCCAGGGCCGCCAGGACTGCGACCGGGACTGGGACCGGGATGGGGGGCCGCGGTCGCGGCGGCTTCGGTATCCTGACGGTGATCGGCGCGCTCGATACCGCGACCCGCATGGGCTATCTGATCTTCCTGCCCTTCCTCATCCATGGCCAGGGCGGGGATTCGGCGACGGTCGGGCTTGCCCTTGCCCTGCTGTTCATCGGTGGCGCGCTGGGAAAGGCGACCTGCAGCCTGCTTGGGGAGCGGCTGGGCATCGTCGGCAGCGTCATGGTGACCGAAGCCGCCACCGCCCTGCTGATCGCGGCGACGCTGCTCACGTCGCTGACGCCGACGCTCTTCCTGCTGCCGCTGCTCGGCATCGTGCTCAACGGCACCTCCTCGGTGCTCTATGGCGCCGTGCCGGAGCTTTCCAACGGCGACACCGGCCGGGCCTTCGCGGTCTTCTACACCAGCGTCATCGGCTCCGGCGGACTGGCGCCGATCCTCTACGGCGCGATCGCCGATCACGGCGGACAGACGGTCGGCGTCT
This sequence comes from Azospirillum sp. TSH100, assembly GCF_004923295.1. NCBI lineage: Bacteria > Pseudomonadati > Pseudomonadota > Alphaproteobacteria > Rhodospirillales > Azospirillaceae > Azospirillum > Azospirillum sp. TSH100. The sequence goes on along the minus strand of NZ_CP039639.1, from coordinate 82,810 downwards.
TGGCTGCGGCGGCGACCGCCGCCCTGATCGTGCCCGTCGTCCTCACCTTGAGGCCGTATCTGGACGCGCCGGCCGGTGGAGCGGCGGCAACCGAACCGGTGTCGGACTCCGTTTAGCATCCAGGACCGGGCGGCAGGTCCGGGGGCTTGAGCGGCGCCGCTCGCCCCCTGCCGGCTGCCGCTCAGCATCTCCCGACTGCCGCTCGCGGCATTCCACCCCACAGGCGCGAGCAGAGGGATTACACCGGCGGCATATCCTTTTCAGGAGAGCCGTCATGGATCACGCCCTAACCTTTGTGATCGCGACACTCTGCATTCTTGCGCTCTGCTACCGCTTCTACGGCGTGTTCTTCGTGCGCAAGGTTCTCCGTGCCGACGATTCGGAAATCACCCCGTCCCACATCCTGGCGGACGGAAAGAACTACGTGCCCACCAAGAAGTGGGTGAATGCGGGTCAGCATTTCGCCGCCATCGCCGCCGCCGGCCCGCTGGTCGGTCCGGTGCTGGCCGCCCAGTTCGGCTATCTGCCGAGCTTCCTGTGGCTGCTGATCGGCTGCGTCATCGGCGGTGCGGTGCATGACACCGTCGTGCTGTTCGCCTCGATGAAGCACAAGGGCCAGTCGCTGTCCGAGGTCGCCAAGGCCGAACTCGGCCCGGTGGCCGGCTGGTGCACCGGTCTGGCGATGCTGTTCATCATCACCATCACCATGGCCGGCCTGTCGATGGTCGTCGTCCATGCGCTGGAACGCAACGCCTGGGGCGCCTTCGCGGTGTTCATGACGATCCCGATCGCCATCGCGCTTGGCCTCTACGAGAAGATCACCGGTTCGTCCAAGGGCGCCACCCAGGTCGGCATCGCCGCCATCGCCGCCTCGGTCTTCGCCGGCCCCTACATCCAGGGCACGCTGCTGGGCGAATGGCTGACGCTGCATGCCGAGACGGTCGCCGTCATCCTGCCGGTCTATGCCTTCTTCGCCACCGCCCTGCCGGTCTGGCTGCTGCTGACCCCGCGCGGTTACCTGTCCAGCTTCATGAAGGTCGGCGTGTTCGGCGCGCTGGTGGTCGGTGTCGTCTTCATCAACCCGGAGATCCGCTTCCCCGCCCTGACCGACTTCATCCATGGCGGCGGCCCGGTGCTGAACGGCCCGGTCTGGCCCTTCATCTCGATCACCATCGCCTGCGGCGCCATCTCGGGCTTCCATGCCTTCATCGGGTCGGGCACCACGCCCAAGCTGATCGACAAGTGGAGCGACATCCGTCCGGTGGCCTTCGGCGGCATGCTGGCGGAATGCCTGGTCGGCGTCATGGCGCTGATCGCCGCCACCGCCCTGCATCCGGCCGATTACTTCGCCATCAACTCCGCTCCGGCCGCCTTCAAGGCCCTGGGCATGACCGTCGTCGACCTGCCGCGGCTGAGCCAGGAAATCGGCCTCGACCTCTACGGCCGCACCGGCGGTGCGGTGACGCTGGCGGTCGGCATGACCGAGATCTTCACCCGCGTGCCGTGGTTCAACAGCCTCGCCTCCTACTTCTTCCAGTTCGTCGTGATGTTCGAGGCGGTGTTCATCCTGACCGCCGTTGACAGCGGCACCCGCGTCGCCCGTTACCTGATCCAGGACCTGCTGGGCGACGTCTATGCCCCGATGAAGCGGCTGGACTGGGTCCCCGGTTCGATCATCGCCAGCGTCATCGCCTGCGTGGCCTGGGGGTATCTGCTGACCTCGGGCGACATCAACTCGGTCTGGGCCCTGTTCGGCGTGTCGAACCAGCTGATGGCCTCGGTCGGCCTCATCATCGGCGCCACCATCATCCTGCGGCTGGCCCAGAAGCGGATCTACATGCTGACCTGCCTGATCCCGCTGGCCTACCTGTTCGTCACGGTGAACGTCGCCGGCTACTGGATGATCGCCAACGTCTATCTGAACAAGGCGGCCAAGGGCTACAACCCCTTCAACGCCGGCATCTCGATCATCATGCTGGCGCTGGGCTTCGTCATCCTGATCGCCGCCTTCCGCAAGTGGAAGGAACTGCTCCAGGCCCGCGCCGTCGAGGTTCCGATGGTCGCCACCCCGGCCGAATGATCGATCCGGTGTCGTAAAAGGCGAACGGGTCCTGTGGAACACTCCACAGGACCCGTTCGCTTTGTCCGTTTTGAAGGGGAGGGCGGTCAGGCCGCGACGCGCTCGTCCTCCGCGTCCACCGCCACCGGCGGGATCCAGGCGATCAGCTCCCGCCCGGTGTTGGCGAGGCGCTTCGGCTCGATCCGGCCGATCACGCGGGTGCCCTCTTTGGCGATGCGCAGGATGTCGCCATCCTCCGGAACCAGCGCGCGTTCGACGCCGCAGCTGCGGGCGAGGCGGGCGTGGGCCTCCATATGCTCGATGGTGCCATGGACCGGCACGGCGAAGCGTGGGCGGACCAACCCGTACATGCGGGCGAGGTCGTCGCGCTTCGGGTGGCCGGAGACATGGACCGGCGCGTCGGCCGGGGTGACGATCTCCACCCCCATGCCGCGCAGATGCTCGTGGATTTCGGCCAGCGCCTCCTCGTTGCCGGGGATGGCGCGGGCGGAGAAGATGACGGTGTCGCCCTCTTCCAGCCACAGGTCGCGGTGCTCGTTGCGGGCCAGACGGCTCAGTGCCGCCCGCTCCTCGCCCTGGCTGCCGGTGCACAGGAACACGAGGTTCTCGCGCGGGGTCCAGGAGGCCTCGCGGACATCCATGAAGTCCGGCACATGGTCGAGATAGCCGCAGGCCTGCGCCGCCTTTTCCATGCGCAGCATGGAGCGGCCGACCAGAACCACCTTGCGCCCGACCGCCGCCGCCGCTTCCGCCACGGCGGTCATGCGGGCGACGTTGGAGGCGAAGCCGGTCACCGCGATGGCGCCCGAGCGGTTGGCGAAGGCGCCGATCAGGCCGGCGCGGGCGTCGGCCTCGGAGCCGGTGGAACCGGGCACGTCGGCGTTGGTGCTGTCGCACATCATGGCGAGCAGACCCTCGTCGCCCAGGCGTTTCAGCGCGGCGAAGTCGGTGGTCCGGCCGATCAGCGGATCGGGATCGAACTTCCAGTCGCCGGTGTGCAGCACCGTGCCGGCCGCCGTGCGGATCGCCAGCGACATCGGTTCGGGGATCGAATGGGTGACGGCGATGGTCTCGATCCGGAACGGACCGATGGTCAGCGTGTCGCCGATCTCGAAGGTCTGAACCTTGGCGGCGCGGTGGGCGCCCTTTTCCTTCAGCCGGTCCCGGATGATGTGGGAGGCGAAGGGGCTGGCATAGATCGGGCAGCGCAGGCGCGGCCACAGATGGTGGATCGCGCCGATATGGTCCTCGTGCGCATGGGTCACCACCAGCCCGACGACGTCCTGCATCCGCTCCTCGATGAAGGCGGGATCTGCCATCAGGCTGTCGATGCCCGGCATCTCGTCGCCGACGAAGGCGACGCCGGCGTCGACGATCAGCCATTTGCCGGCATGGCCGTAGAGCGCCATGTTCATGCCGATGCGGGAACAACCGCCCAGCGGAAGGAACAGGATCTCGTCCTTGCCCGGAACCGGGCCGGTCGGGCCGCCGCCATGGATCGAGCTGGGCACCGCATTGGCGGGCGGGCGGGAGCCATCGAAGTCATCACGCGGACGCGGGTTGCGATTGCGTGCGCGGTTGTTCGGCGCCATCCGGCGCCGCTTTGAATCAAACGTCATGCCTCTGTCGTACGTCTCACATAAGCCGGCATTCGACGCTGCCGGACGGGCGTGCATCGCTCGTCGATGCGGATCTCGGGGGTTGGGAATGGACCCGGCCGGAGGCGCCTTGGCGGCGGCCATCATACGGCTGGGGGACGGCTGGGATCGGATGTTTCGTCAGGGCTTATGTGGGCAAAGGGAGGCGGACGTCAAGGGCGGACGTGAAAACTTGCGCGAAATGGTGGGGCATTGCTGGGATGCGTGGGCGGGAAGCGAGGCCCGGAATCGGACGATGGCCGAACCGGGCCGTCGATCGTTCAGGCGGCTGCGGCAATATGGGCGATGACCTTGATCTCGAAATCGAAGCCAGCCAGCCAGGTCACTCCCACCGCGGTCCAGTTGGGATAGGGCGGCCCGCCAATGACCTTGTCGCGCACGGCCATGATGGTCTCGAACTGGTTGGCCGGGTCGGTGTGGAAGGTGGTGACGTCCACGACGTCGTCGAGCGTGCAGCCTGCGGTCTTGAGGACGTTCTTGAGGTTTTCGAAAGCCAGTTGCACCTGCTTCTCGAAGTCGGGTTCCGGCGAACCGTCCGCGCGGCTGCCGACCTGCCCCGAAACGAACAGGAAGTCGCCCGAGCGGATTGCCGCCGAGTAACGGTGATTCTCATAGAGCGCGTGCCGGCTTTCGGGAACGATGGCCTCGCGTTGAGCCATTGGATTCTTCCTCCTTGCTGAGGGGCGGGCGATTTCGGGCTGAGCAGCCCGGCCCTGCGTCGGTCTTCACAATCGGGGCATGGTTTGATATACGCCTCGTATGTGAATGACGGCATACATACGCCCCGTATGTCAATACACATACGATACGTATGTCAGGAGAAAAGACCGTGGCCGGAAAGAAACGCGCCGAGATGATCGAAGAGACCCGCGCCAAGCTGGTCAGGTCCGCGCGCAAGGCCTTTTCCGAGAAAGGCTATGCGGCTGCCTCGATGGACGAACTGACGGCGGAGGCGGGGCTGACGCGCGGGGCGCTCTATCACAATTTCGGCGACAAGCGGGGCCTTCTGCAGGCGGTGGTCGACCAGATCGACGGGGAAATGGCGACACGTGCGCGCGTGATCGGCAGCTTGGCTGGCGACGGCTGGGAAGGGCTGCTGGCGGAGGGTGTCGCCTATATCGAGATGGCGCTGGAGCCCGAGGTCCAGCGCATCGTGCTGCTCGACGGACCGGCGGTTCTGGGCGATCCGTCGCAATGGCCCAGCCAGAACAGTTGCCTCCAGGCGACTCTCGACACGGTGACGGCACTCATTGCGCAAGGCATCGTCAAGCCGGTGGATGCCGAAGCGGCCGCCCGGCTTCTGAACGGCGCAGCGCTGAATGCCGCCCTCTGGGTTGCGGCCAGCGACCGGCCGCAAGAGGTGCTGGCCAAGGCGGTCGAGGCATTCCGGACGCTTGCCGGGGGCTGCTGGCCTCTCCCGGCCGATGACCGGCGCAGAAGCCGGGGTGCCCGCGACGCTGCCGCGGGCACCCCGGCATTGCCGCGTCAGTGGTTGTCGCGCGGGATCCCCATCGTCTGGGCGACGCGCTGGTACTTGACCGCCGGCTTCAGGACCATGCCTTCGTCCAGCTGGTCGACGATGCCGCGCTGGATTTCCTGCCAAGGGGTCTGGGAGGCCGGGGCGGGGTAGCCGCCGGCGGCTTCCAGGGCGGCCTTGCGGTCGGCAAGCTCCGCTTCCGGGATCAGGATGTCGGCGCTGCCGCGGCGCAGGTCGATGCGCACGCGGTCGCCGCTGCGCAGCAGGGCGAGGCCGCCGTTGGCCGCCGCCTCCGGCGAGGCGTTGAGGATCGAGGGCGAACCCGACGTGCCGGACTGGCGGCCGTCGCCGATGCAGGGCAGGGAATGGATGCCCTGCTTGATCAGGTCGGCGGGCGGACGCATGTTCACCACCTCGGCCGCACCCGGATAGCCGATGGGGCCGGCACCGCGGATCACCAGGATTGTGTAGGCGTCGATGCCCAGCGACGGATCGTCGATGCGGTGGTGATAGTCCTCCGGGCCGTCGAAGACCACGACCTTGCCCTCGAAGGCTTCCGGGTCCCGCGGGTTGGACAGGTAGCGCTCGCGGAACTCGTCGGAGATCACGCTGGTCTTCATGATGGCGGCGTTGAACAGGTTGCCGCGCAGCACGACGAAGCCGGCGTTGATCTTCAGCGGGTCGTCGATCGGGTGGATGACACGGGTGTCGAGGATCTCCGTGTTGCGGCAGTTCTCGCCGATGGTGCGGCCGTTGACGTTGGGGGCGTCCTCGCGGATCAGGCCCTTGGTCATCAGCTGACCGACCACGGCCGGCACGCCGCCGGCGCGGTGGAAGTCCTCGCCCAGATACTCGCCGGCCGGCTGGAGATTGACCAGCAGCGGAACGTCCAGCCCATGGGTCTGCCAGTCGTCGACCGTCAGCGGCACGCCGATGTGCTTGGCGATGGCGTTGATGTGGATCGGCGCGTTGGTCGAACCGCCGATCGCCGAATTGACGACGATGGCGTTGAGGAAGGCGTCGCGGGTCAGGATGTCCGACGGCTTGATGTCCTGGCGCACCATCTCGACGATGCGCTTGCCGGTCTCGTAGGCCGCCTGCTGGCGCTCGCGGTAGGGGGCGGGGATCGCGGCGGAGCCGGGGAGCTGCATGCCCAGCACCTCCGCCAGCGAATTCATGGTCGAGGCGGTGCCCATCGTGTTGCAGTAGCCGGTCGAGGGGGCCGAGGAGGCCACCAGCTCGATGAAGCCCTGATAGTCGATCTCGCCGGCCGCCATCATCTGGCGCGCCTTCCACACGATGGTGCCGGAGCCGGTGCGCTCGCCGCGGAACCAGCCGTTCAGCATCGGGCCGACCGACAGGGCGATGGCCGGGATGTTGACGGTGGCGGCGGCCATCAGGCAGGCCGGGGTGGTCTTGTCGCAGCCGATGGTCAGCACGACGCCGTCAAGCGGATAGCCGTGCAGAACCTCGACGAGGCCGAGATAGGCGAGATTGCGGTCGATCGAGGCGGTCGGCCGCTTGCCGGTCTCCTGGATCGGGTGGACCGGGAATTCGATGGCGATGCCGCCGGCGGTGCGGATGCCTTCACGCAGCCGTTCGGCCAGAACCAGATGATGGCGATTGCACGGGCTGAGGTCCGACCCGGTCTGGGCGATGCCGATGATCGGGGCGCCGGACTGAAGCTCTTCCCGCGTCAGGCCGAAATTCAGGTAACGCTCCAGATAGAGCGCGGTCATGTCGGGATTGGCGGGGTTGTCGAACCACGCGCGCGAACGCAGACGCCGTTCTGAACCGGGGGCTGAACCGTCGGCATTGGCGGGGAAGGGGGGCTTCGTCTCGGACATATCGACACCGGTTTCAGGTTGGGGCGCGGACCGGACGGCCCGGCGCCGGAGTTGTGGGTGTGTCTGGCTGGTCTTGCAGGACCATGGTCGGATCAGGCCGCGCGCATGTCCGCCAGGAAGCGGGACACGCAGCCTCGCAGGTCGTCGGCCTCGCCGGACAGGCCGTCGGCGGCGGATTTGACCTGACGCGATGCGTCGCTGGTGGCCTGGAAGGCGTGGGTCACGCCGGTGATGTTGTCGCGGACATCCTGGGTGCCGCGGGCGGCGCGCTGGATGCTGCCGCTGATCTCGTTGGTCGCCGCCCGCTGCTCGCCGATGGCGCTGGCGATGGTGGTGGAGACCTCGTTGACCTCGCCGATGACCTTGGTGATCTCGGTGATGGCGCCGGCCGCCTCGCTGCTGACGCGCTGGACGGCGACGATCTGCGCCTCGATCTCCTCGGTCGCCCTGGCGGTCTGGGCGGCGAGGCTCTTCACCTCGTTCGCCACCACGGCGAAGCCGCGTCCCGCCTCGCCGGCCCGTGCCGCCTCGATGGTGGCGTTCAGCGCCAGCAGGTTGGTCTGGGCTGCGATGGAGCCGATCAGCTGAACCACGTCGCCGATCTGGCGGGCGACGCCGGTCAGGCTGCGTACCGTCTCGTCGGTGACGCGGGCGATGCCGACCGCCTGTTCGGTCACCTCGGCGCTGTGGGCGACGTGCTGGCTGATGGCGGCGATGGAGACGGCCAGCTCCTCGGCGGCGGCGGCCACCGTCTCGACGCTGCCGGTGGTCTCGCCGGAGCAGCGGACGGCGTCGCCCGCCAGCCGGCTGGTCTCCTCGGTGGTCGACTGGATGGTCTGGGCGGTCGACTGGAGCTGGGTGGCGGCGCTGGCGACGCGGCCGAGCGTGCTTTCCACCATCCGCTCGAACTCCTGGGTCAGGCGGTCGATGCGCTCGCCGCGGCGGACGCGGGCCTCATGCTCGGCGGCCTTGTCGGCGGCCATGCGGTCGGCCTCGATCAGTCCGGCCTGGAAGACCTGCACGGCCTTGGCCATGCCGCCGATCTCGTCGCGGCGGGCGAGCCCGGGGATGGTGACGGAGCGGTCGCCGCCGGCCAGCCGGGTCATGGCGTCGGTCATGGCGACCACCGGGCGCGACAGGTTGCGGGCGATCAGCACGGCCGCGGCAAGGCCGAGGATCAGGCCGGCGGCCGATGCGATGGCCATGGCCCGGCGATAGCCGGCGATGTCGGCGGTGGTGTCGGCGCGCAGCTGCTGTTCGTCGTTCACGCCCTGTTCGGTCAGGCTGCGGGCCTGATCGCCGATGGCGGTGCCGAGCGGGGTCAGCGTGTCGTTGACCAGGGCGTCGCGGCGCTGGGTGGTCTCCACCAGCCGGTCGAAGCCGGCGGCGTAGCCGTCGAGCGTCTTGAGGAAGGCGGACACCAGACCGCGCAGCGCCGGATCGGTCAGCGTCTTCGCCATGGCGTCGCCATTCTGGGCGGCGGTCTTCAGCTCGGTCCGGGTCGCGGTGGCGAGGCCGGCCGAGCCCTCTCCCTGGAAGCGGGCGGCGACGGTGCGGGCGGCCTGGACATGCATCGCCGCCTGGGCGGCGAGGTTCAGGGCGTCGACGTTGCCGCTGCCCTTGGCGTTGGTCAGGATGGTGCTGAGCATGGTCTGGAGCTTCGCCCCGAACTTCGCCACCTCGGCCACCGCCTCGCTGCGCTGGGTGTGGGCGTCGCGGACGGCGGCGAAGCTGTCGCGATACTGGGCGACCCGGGCCTTCATCTGCTGCACGGCTGCGGTGTCACCGCCGCCGGCAAGGCGCTGGTCGACGGCGGCGACGAGGTTCGCGGCCTCCGTCGACAGGGAGGTGACGGCATCGGCATCCTCGTCGCGGCCGTTCAGCAGGAAGGCGGTGGTCTTCAGCCGCATGTCCAGCATCAGGGTCTGCATGCGGCCGAGATCGACCACCTGTTCCGCCAGCACGCCGTTGCGGCGCACCACCGTCTCCGTCTCCGACAGGGCGTTGATGCCCACGCCGGCGACGGCGGCGAGGAACAGCAGGATGCCGGCGCTGCCGGCGGTGATCCGGTGGCCGATGCGGGTGCCGATCGCTATGGGCATGCGGTGGATCTCCCTGTTGCGGGCCCTGGCGTGAAGGGATGCTACCAGTCGAAGGAGGCGGTGCGGTGCCAGCGGCCGACCATGCAGGCATCGGCGACCAGCGACAGCGGGCGGCCGTCGACATCGCTCGCCCCATCGCCGATCAGGCGGTGGAAATGGCGGTAGATGCGCTGATACTCGGTGTCGGGCTCGGCGAGGACCGGCGCGCCGTCCGCGAACAGGCGGGTGCCGCCATGGGTCAGGTCGAGCCGGCCATCGGCCGTGTCGATGACGATCGACCAGGTCTGCTCGCCCTGCTGGAGGAAGTCGAAATCGGCGGTGACGCGGCCGATGCGCGAGCCGGGGGCCGCACTCATCTCCAGCGTCGCGGCGATCGGAGTGTCGCGGTTGGCCGGCACATGCAGGTCGGCGGAGCGGACGAAGACCGGCGCCGGCAGGATGTCGGTCAGGATCGACAGGGCGTTGATGCCTGGATCGAAGACGCCGAAGCCGCCGGCCGCGAAGATCCAGTCCTGGCCCGGATGCCAGCGCCGCACATCCTCCTTCCAGGTGATGGCGACGCTGCGGATGGTGGTGTCAGCCAGCCGGCACTTGGTCTCTTCGACCGCCGGGTTGAACTGCGAATGCCAGGCGGTGAACAGGGTGCGCCGCGCGGCCCCGGCCTCGGCCACCAGATCGTGAAGCTCCGACAGGGTGGCGGCGGGCGGCTTCTCGATCAGCACATGCTTGCCGGCGCGCAGCGCCTCAACCGTCAGGCCGTGGCGGACGCCGGGCGGGGTGCAGAGCGCGACCGCGTCCAGGCCGGGCAGGGCGGCCAGCATCTCCGCCTGGGTGCGGAAGGTCGGCACGCCGTCAGCGGTGGCACCGTCCGGGCTGACCACGGCGGCGAGCCGGAACAGGCCGGTGGCGGCAATCGCCGGGATATGCTGGTCGCGGGCGATCTTTCCCAGACCGACAAGTCCGAGGGTGGGGAGCGTCATGGCAATATGTCCGGTCGGGGAAGGGGAGGCGCGACCCATGAGGGCCGCGTCAGGCCTTGCCCTTGTTGTAGACGTCGAAGCAGACGGCGGCGAGCAGCACCAGCCCCTTGATCACCTGCTGCCAGTCGATGCCGATGCCGAGGATCGACATGCCGTTGTTCATCACGCCCATGATGAAGGCGCCGATCACCGCGCCGGTCACCCGGCCGACACCGCCAGACGCCGAGGCACCGCCGATGAAGCAGGCGGCGATCACGTCCAGCTCGAACGACACGCCGGCCTTCGGCGTGGCGGTGTTCAGGCGGGCGGCGAAGATCAGGCCGGCCAGCGCGGCCAGCACGCCCATGTTGACGAAGGTGTAGAAGGACAGGCGGCGGGTGTCGATGCCCGACAGCTTGGCGGCCTTCTCGTTGCCGCCCAGCGCGTAGATGCGGCGGCCGATGGTGGTGTCGCGGGTGACGAAGGCGTAGAGGCCGATCAGCAGCGCCATGATGATGAGGACGTTCGGCAGGCCCTTGTAGGTCGACAGCAGCCAGCCGACATAGGCGACCACGGCGAACAGGCCGGCGCTCTTCAGCAGGAACAGGGCCAGCGGCTCCTGTTCGATGGCGAAGCGGTGGCGGCGGATGCGGGCGGCGACGCTGAAGGCGATCAGGATCGCCGGGGTCGCCAGGCACAGCACCAGCGTGGTGGTGTGGAAGCCCTGGGTGCCGAAGATGTCCGGGATGAAGCCGGAGCTGAGGCGCTGGAACTCCACCGGGAAGGGGCCGACGGACTGGCCGGCCAGCAGGGCGAGGCTGAGGCCGCGGAAGACCAGCATGCCGGCCAGCGTCACGATGAAGGACGGGATGCGGAAATAGGCGACCCAGTAGCCCTGGGCGGCGCCGATGGCCGCACCGGCGATCAGGCTGACGATGGCGGTCGGGATGAAGTGCCAGTGGAACTGCACCATCAGGATGGCGGCCAGCGCGCCGATGAAGCCGACGATGGAGCCGACCGACAGGTCGATGTGCCCGGCGACGATCACCAGCAGCATGCCCAGCGCCATGATGACGATGTAGCTGTTCTGGAGAACGAGGTTGGTGAGGTTCAGCGGCTGCAGCAGCGTGCCGTCGGTGACGTACTGGAAGAAGGCGACGATCGCCAGCAGCGAGATCAGCATGCCGTAATCGCGCATGTGGCTCTTCAGGAACTTGGCCATCGAGGCCTGGCGCGGCTGCTGGGCGGGCAGGTTCAATTCGGCACTCATTGCAGGGACTCCCGGGCAGCAGCGGCGACGGCGGCGCGCGCCGCCGTGGCTTTCGAGGCGGACGACATGATGGCGTGCATGATCTTTTCCTGGCTGGCCTCGGCCGCCGGCATCTCGGCGACCAGCGCGCCTTCGTTCATCACATAGATGCGGTCGGCGACACCGAGAAGCTCCGGCAGTTCGGACGAGATCAGGATGACGCCGCGGCCTTCGGCCACCAGCTGGTTGACGATGGTGTAGATTTCATATTTGGCGCCGACGTCGATGCCGCGGGTCGGCTCGTCCAGGATCAGCACCTGCGGGTCGGCGAACAGCCATTTGCTGAGCACGACCTTCTGCTGGTTGCCGCCGGACAGGTTGACCGTCTGCTGGAACACGTCGGAACAGCGGATGCGCAGGCGGCGGCGGAAGTCGTTGGCGACCTCGATCTCGCGCTCGTGGTGGATGACGCCGCGCTTGGCCACACCGTCCAGATTGGCCAGCGTCACGTTATGGCGGATGTCGTTGTCCAGCACGAGGCCGTAATGCTTGCGGTCCTCGGTGGCATAGGCGAGGCCGTTGTCCATCGCCTTGCGGATGGTCGACACGTCGATCTCGCGCCCGCCGAGGAAGGCCCGGCCCCGGATGTTGCGGCCGTAGGAGCGGCCGAACAGGCTCATGGCGAATTCGGTGCGGCCGGCGCCCATCAGGCCGGCGATGCCCACCACCTCGCCCCGGCGGACATGCAGGTCGATGTCCTTGACGATGCGGCGGCCGGCATGGATCGGGTGGTCGGCGCTCCAGCCCTTCACCTCGAACAGGATGTTGCCCGGGTTGCTGGTGCGGCGCGGATAGCGGTCGGCGAGGTCGCGGCCGACCATGCCCTTGATGATGCGGTCCTGGCTGATCGGTGCGTCGTGGCAGTCCAGCGTCTCCACCGTGGTGCCGTCGCGCAGGATGGTGACGCGGTCGGCGACCTTGGCGATCTCGTTCAGCTTGTGCGAGATCAGGATGGAGGAGATGCCCTGTTCCTTGAAGCGCAGCAGCAGGGCCAGCAGCGCGTCGCTGTCGCTCTCGTTCAGGCTGGCGGTCGGCTCGTCCAGGATCAGCAGCTTGACCTGCTTGGACAGGGCCTTGGCGATCTCCACCAGCTGCTGCTTGCCGACGCCGATGTCGGTGATGAGCGTCTCCGGCGAATCGGTCAGCCCGACCATGCGCAGCAGTTCACGCGCGCGCGCGGTGGCGGCGACCCAGTCGATCCGGCCCCGTTTCGCCTGTTCGTTGCCGAGAAACAGATTCTCGGTGATCGACAGCAGCGGCACCAGCGCCAGTTCCTGGTGGATGATGATGATGCCCAGCTTCTCGCTGTCGGCGATGCCGCGAAAGGCGACGGGCTGGCCGCGGAAGCGGATTTCGCCCTCGTAGGTGCCGTGCGGGTAGACGCCGCTGAGCACCTTCATCAGCGTCGATTTGCCGGCGCCGTTTTCGCCGATCAGCGCGTGGATCTCCCCCTCGCGGACCGAGAGGTTGACGTTGTCGAGCGCCTTGACGCCCGGAAACGTCTTTGTGATGCCGCGCATCTCAAGAATGCTGTCCATGGATAAATCCCCGATCGCCCGGCTGTACGGTTCGACCTGCCGTTGGGCGTGGCGCGGAAGCGGGGGCCATCCGGCCCCCGCTTCCGCGCCGTTCACTCACTTGATCTGCGATTCCTTGTAGTAGCCGCCGTCGACCAGGACCTGCTTCCAGTTCGTGGCGTCGACCAGCACCGGCTTCAGCAGATAGGAGGGGACGACCTTCTTGCCGTTGTCGTAGGTCTTGGTGTCGTTGACCTGCGGGGTGCGGCCGGCCAGCAGGTCATCGACCATGCCAACCGTGACCTTCGCCAGTTCGCGGGTGTCCTTGAAGACGGTCGAGCGCTGCTCCCCCGCCAGGATCGACTTGACCGACTGCACCTCGGCGTCCTGGCCGGTGACGACCGGCATCGGCTGCGAGGCCGAGCCGTAGCCGACGCCCTTCAGCGAGGAGATGATGCCGATGCTGAGACCGTCATAGGGCGACAGCACGGCGTCCACCCGCTTGTTGCCGTAATAGGCGCTCAGCAGATTGTCCATGCGGGCCTGGGCGACGGCGCCGTCCCAGCGCAGGGTCGACACCTTGTCCATGCCGACCTGGCCGCTGCCGACCTTCAGCTTGCCGCTGTCGATGTAGGGCTGCAGCACCGACATGGCGCCGTTGTAGAAGAAGTAGGCGTTGTTGTCGTCGGGCGAACCGCCGAACAGCTCGATGTTGAACGGACCCTTGCCGTCCTTCAGGCCCAGCGCCTTCTCGATGTAGGAGGCCTGGAGGACGCCGACCTGGAAGTTGTCGAAGGTGGCGTAGTAGTCGACATTGGCCGAACCGCGGATCAGGCGGTCGTAGGCGATGACCTTCACACCCTGCTCCGCCGCCTTCTGCAGCACGTCGGTCAGCGTCGTCCCGTCGATGGCGGCGATCACCAGAACCTTTTCGTTCTTGGTGACCATGTTCTCGATCTGGGCGAGCTGGTTGGGGATGTCGTCCTCTGCATATTGCAGGTCGGTCTTGTATCCCTTTTCCTGGAAATACTTGACCATGTTGTTGCCGTCGTCGATCCAGCGCGCCGACGACTTGGTCGGCATGGAGATGCCGACGGTCGGCTTGGTCTGGGCCATGGCCGGGGCACCGGCGCCGGTGGCGACCAGAATGCCGACGGCGAGGCCGGCGAATTTGGAAGTGATGGAAATGCGCTTAGCGGACGACATGGACCGGAATCCTCCCCGTTACTACGGCACGCGATACGCCGCCCCCGCGTTCTGTGGCGCGGATGGCGTTTGACGCGATGGTTGGTGTCCCTAGCAATCCTCCCTTTTCCCATAACTGTCAAATATGATTATTCGGCAAATCGATATGAATTTCGGTATCGACCATCACGGCGGTCGGGGTGGCCGCCGCCTTCTGCCGCATCTTGCGCTCCGACGCTGCGCGCACCGCCGACAGCACGGTGCGGGCGCCCGGCGACAGCGGCCGGTCCTTCAGCCAGAAGATGCCATAAGGCTCGACGCTGAAACGCTTGTGGAAGGGCATGATGGCGCAGCAGCCGCTGGGCGAGAACACCTGGGCGAGAGCGCGGGCGAAGACGGTCACCGAATCGGTTTCCGCCACCATCGCCATGGAGATGACGGGAGAGGCGCTTTCGATCACCTTGTGCGGCAACCGGGCGCCTTCGGCGCGGAACAGCGCCTCCACCCGGTCGCGCAGCAGGGTGCCGACGGGCTGGAGGATCCAGGTGGCGTCGGTCAGGTCGGCGGCGGTCAGCGGACGGCCGAGCCGCAGCAGCGGGTTGCCGTCGCGGCAGATGAAGCACAGCTCCTCGCTGCTGATCTCCTGATATTCGAAGGCGGTGGGGTCGAAATGGCCGGGCAGGCGGCCGATGGCGAAATCCATCACCCCCTGGCGGACCCGGTCGGCCAGCACGTCGCTGGTCTCCACCGCCACGGCGATCTTCAGGTTGGGATGCTCGCGGGTCAGGCTGCTGATGACCGGCACCATCAGCTCCACCGCCGGGGCCATGACGGTGCCGATCGACACCCGGCCGCTGTGGCCGGCGAGCAGGGTGTTCAGCTCCTCACCCGTCTCCTGCAACTCGCTGAGGATCATCCGGGCATGGCGGATCATCATGCTGCCGTACCAGTTCGGCTCGATCCCGCGGCCGTGCCGGTCGAACAGCTCGATCCCCAGCGTCTCCTCCAGGTCGCCCAGCAGTTTGGAGGCGGCGGGCTGCGACATGTTCAGGCTGGCGGCGGCGCGGTGCAGGTTGCGGTGCTCGTCGAGCGCCGCGAACAGCTGGAGATGGCGCAGCTTCAGCCTCGCCTTCTGGAACCAGTTCGGCGCGAAACGTTGGGTGGTCACGGGCGGATGCCTCCGATGGGCGGGGACGCCTTGATCGCGGGATGTCGGGGATACGACATTTGGTATCGCAAGCGCCGATCTTCATATTGGACGATTATCAAGAGGCCCCTTATCGTTTGGGCCGTCAACAAAATTTAAAAAGGCCGCTGTCGGGAGCGGCCATCGGGGCGATGGGGGAGTAAAGCGGCATGGCGCAGGAAGCGCGTTGCGTCTGGCAGGTCCGGGCGCTGCTGGGGGAAGGTCCGCTCTGGTCCCCGCGGCAGGATGCCGTCTATTTCGTCGACATCCGGGGATCCCGCATCCTGCGCCGCGGCCTGTCCGACGGTTCGCAGGCGGGGTGGGAACTGGAGGATGCCGCCTGCTGGCTGGTGGAAAGCGCCGATGGCGACGGCTTCATCGCCGGCCTGCGCTCGCGCCGGGTGGTCCGGCTGCGGCTGGAGCCTGGTCAGGTGACGATCACCGGGGAGATTGCCCGAATCGAGCCCGACGGGTTCGGCAACCGCCTGAACGACGGCAAGGCCGACGCCCTGGGCCGGCTGTGGATCGGCAGCATGGACGATGCGGAGGAGGCGCCGGCCGGCAGCTTCTACCGCATCGACGCCGATGGGGCGGGAGGCGGCTCGGTCACGCAGGTCGACACCGGCTACACCGTCGCCAACGGCCCGGCGCTGTCGCCGGACGGCCGGACGATCTACCACACCGACAGCGCGGCGCGGACCGTCTATGCCTTCGACATCGGCGCCGACGGCGGCCTGTCGGGCAAGCGTGTCCATATCCGCTTCACCGAGGCCGACGGCTATCCCGACGGCATGACCTGCGATGCCGAGGGCGGCCTGTGGATCGCCCATTGGGACGGTGCCCGCGTCAGCCGGTTCCGCCCCGACGGGACCCTGGACCGCGCGGTCGCGCTGCCGGTGTCCCGCGTCACCTCCTGCGTTTTCGCCGGTCCGGACCTGGACCGGCTGTTCATCACCACCGCGGCGCATGGCCGGGATGAGGAGCCGCTGGCAGGATCGCTGTTCGAGTGTGATCCGGGCGTGCGCGGCCTTCCGCCCTGCGGGTTCGGAAGCCTGCGCTCCTGAACCGTTGCGCCCACTGTCGCTTAAGATTTCGAGGAAGGACCCTACCGCCATGTCGTCCAGCGCCCGCCCCTATCGTGGCGTCTTCCCAGTCGTCCCCACCATCTTCACCGAATCGGGAGAACTGGACCTCGATGGTCAGAAGCGCTGCGTCGATTTCATGATCGACGCCGGCTCCACCGGCCTGTGCATCCTCGCCAACTTCTCCGAACAGTTCGTGCTGACCGACGACGAGCGCACGGTGCTGATGGAGACGATGCTGTCCCATGTCGCCGGCCGGGTGCCGGTGATCGTCACCACCACCCATTTCAGCACCCGCGCCTGCGCCGACCGCAGCCGCCGCGCCCAGGATCTGGGGGCCGCGATGGTCATGGTGATGCCGCCCTATCACGGCGCCACCATCCGCGTGCCGGAGGCGGGAATCGTCGAGTTTTTCCAGCGGGTGTCCGACGCCATCGACATTCCGATCATGATCCAGGACGCGCCGGTCAGCGGCACGCCGCTGCCGGCCCCGCTGCTGGCCCGCATGGCGCGCGAGATCGCCAACGTCTCCTATTTCAAGATCGAGGTGCCGCAGGCGGCGGCCAAGCTGCGCACCCTGATCGAGCTGGGCGGCGACGCCATCGAGGGGCCGTGGGACGGCGAGGAGGCGATCACCCTGCTGGCCGACCTCGACGCCGGCGCCACCGGTGCCATGACCGGCGGCGGCTATCCGGACGGCATCCGCCAGATCGTCGATCCCTACCTGGCCGGCGACCGTGAGGCGGCGGTGGCCGCCTATGGGCGCTGGCTGCCGCTGATCAACCACGAGAACCGCCAGTGCGGCATCGCCACCGCCAAGATCCTGATGAAGGAGGGCGGCGTCATCAAGTCCGACGCGATGCGCCACCCGATGGCCAGCCCGCACCCCATCAGCCGCGAAGGCCTGCTGGACGCCGCCAAGCGGCTCGATCCGCTGGTGCTGCGCTGGGCGCGCTGAGCGGCCATCGAGCCAAGGAGACACCGTACATGACCATCACCGGCGAGATGCTGATCGGCGCCCAGGCGCATCGCGGCAGCCAGAGCGAGTTCCGCGGCTTTGACCCCGCCACGGGCGAGGCGCTGGAGCCCGTGTTCGGCGGCGGCGGTGCCGCCGAGGTCGAGCGTGCCTGCGCGCTGGCCTGGGCCGCCTTCGACGCCTTCCGCGAAACCGGCCTGGAGCAACGCGCCGCCTTCCTGGAGACGGTCGCCCAGAACATCCTCGACATCGGCGACGACCTCATCACCCGCGCCATGGCCGAGACCGGCCTGCCGCGCGCCCGTCTGGAGGGCGAGCGCGGCCGCACCGTCGGTCAGCTCCGCCTGTTCGCCCAGGTCGTGCGCGAGGGCAGCTGGCTCGAGGCCCGCATCGATCCCGCCATGCCGGCGCGCGCGCCGCTGCCGCGCGCCGACCTGCGTCAGCGCCACATCCCGCTGGGACCGGTCGCGGTGTTCGGCGCGTCGAACTTCCCGCTGGCCTTCTCGGTGGCGGGCGGCGACACCGCGTCGGCCTTCGCCGCCGGCTGCCCGGTGGTGGTCAAGGGCCATGGCGCCCACCCCGGCACCTCGGAACTGGTCGGCCGCGCCGTCCAGGCGGCGGTCGCCTCCTGCGGCCTGCCCGAGGGCGTCTTCTCGCTGCTGTTCGGCAATGGCCGGGACATCGGCACGGCGCTGGTCGCCGATCCGCGCATCAAGGCGGTCGGCTTCACCGGCTCGCGCGGCGGCGGGGTGGCGCTGATGGGGGTGGCGGCCAGGCGGCCGGAGCCGATCCCGGTCTATGCCGAGATGAGCAGCATCAACCCGGTCTTCCTGATGCCGGCGGCGCTGGCGTCGCGCGCCGAGGCGCTGGGCAAGGCCTTCGTCGCCTCGCTGACCATGGGCGCCGGCCAATTCTGCACCAACCCCGGCATCCTGCTGGCGGTGGAGGGTCCGGACCTCGACCGCTTCGTCGCGGCGGCGGTGGAGGCTCTGGGTGGCAGCGCCGCCTCGACCATGCTGACGCCGGGCATCCATGCCGCCTTCGACAGCGGCGTGGCGAAGCTGGCCGACAGCGCTGCGGTGGAGACGCTGGCCCGCGGTCTGGCCTGCAGCGGGCCGAACCAGGCGCAGGCGGCCTTCTTCACCACGACGGCTGAGGCCTTCCTGGCTGATACGGAGTTGCAGGAGGAGGTGTTCGGCGCCGCGTCGCTGCTGATCCGCTGCCCGGACGTGGCGGCGATGACGGCGGTTGCCGAGCGTCTGGAAGGACAGCTGACGGCGACGGTGCAGATGGATGCCGAGGACAAGGCGGCGGTGGCGGGTCTGATCCCGACGCTGGAGCGCAAGGCCGGCCGCATCCTGGCGAATGGCTGGCCGACGGGGGTCGAGGTCTGCCACGCGATGGTGCATGGCGGTCCGTTCCCGGCGACGTCGGACCCGCGCAGCACCTCGGTCGGCACGCTGGCGATCCGCCGCTTCCTCCGCCCGGTCTGCTATCAGGACATCCCCGCAGAGCTGCTGCCGGAAGCCCTGCGCGACGGCAATCCGCTCGCGCTGTGGCGCAGGGTCGACGGAACCCTCGGCAAGGAGTGAACACCGCCTCGCTGCGTCAGGGGAGCGCTGACGCAGGATCGCCGTCCCCACCTGGCCGACCGCCGGGAGGATGGCCGCAGGACCGCTCCGGTTTGGCACCTTGGACGCAATAACAAGCAACGTTAAAAGAGGAAATCCTGATGGTGAGATCCGCTCTGCTGCTTGGAGCAGCCACCCTTTCTCTCGCCTTGGTCATGGGGGCCGGTTCGGCCTCGGCCCAGTCGAAGTTCGACATCACGCTTGGCGGCGACGCCTATTTCGAGGGCGGCTACGTCAACCAGGACCGTGACAGCGGCCTGCGCAACACCGAGTTCCGCAACCGCCTGCGCTTGCTGGTGACGCCGAAGGCCAAGGCCGACAACGGGCTGGAATACGGCGCCCGCATCCGCCTGCTGGCGGAGAACGGCACGGGCAACGTCCGCACCGTCACCAATGACCGCGCCTTCATGTTCGTCAACGGCAGCTTCGGCACTGTGCATCTGGGTGTCGAGAACGGCCCCAGCGACGACAGCGGCGTGATCGCCCCGTCCGACTGGGGCACCGGCGGCGTCGACGGCTCCTTCCCGTCCTGGCTCGGCAACAGCGCCGCCAACGCGCCGGTCACCATCGGCAACATCCGCGCGCTGATCTCCGGCAACAGCGCCACCCGCGCCACCTACTGGACCCCGGAATTCGCCGGCTTCAAGTTCGGCGCCTCCTACCAGCCCTCCTCGGACAGCAGCAACACCGACATCAACCGCTCCAAGCTGGCGCTGGCCTCCGCCAACCGCACCGGCGCCTACCGCGACGTCTATGAAGTCGGCGGCACCTACACCAACACGCTGGGCGGCGTGGCGGTCAACGGCAGCCTGTTCTATCTCGGCGGCCAGGCCAAGAACTCCACCACCACCCCGGCGGCGAGCTTCGACGATCTGTCCTCGACCCATGCCGGCCTGACGCTGGCCTATGCCGGCTTCAAGATCGGAGGCAGCTATGCCTGGTCGGGCGACAGCGGCTATGCCAAGTCCAGCGCCACCATCGTCAGCCGCGAGAAGCAGGACGTCTGGACCGCCGGCGCCCAGTACACCTTCGGCGCCACCACGCTCGGTGTCGGCTACCTGAACGCCAAGGATGCCGGCGACCTCACCGTCCGCGGCCGCAGCAAGTTCGAGCTGTTCACCGTCGGCGCCAAGTATGTCGTCGCACCCGGCTTCAGCGTCGCGCCCGAATACAACCACTTCAAGCTCAGCTCCGACGTCGCCGCAAACAGCGACAAGGGCGACATCTTCATCATCCGCACCGATCTCGCATTCTAATAGCCCGGGCTCGAAACCTCGGGTTAAGAGCCTCGGGCTCTGAAAAAGGGCCAACTGACGTCCTGGCCTTTTTCTTCTCCTTCGGCTTCGCGCCGCCGCGGCGATCTTGTCCATCCCACCGCGGCGGTCGCGTCCCGGCGCGCTCTCCCTCGGGTGCGTCGGCCCCGCTTCAGAGCGAAGCGGGGTCTCCTGACGGCCGGGCTGCGTTTGCCGCCCGGCCATTTTTTTATCCAATTCCAGGTGAGATCTTCGGCTGGATATATCCTTTTCGGGATCGCATCGGTCGAGAATCGTATTGGACAGTTATGGTTCTACGTACTTAAAGTAGGCGTGACGAACAAATTCGGACCGGGCTGCGATCACGATCTTTCCGCGCCCCGTCCCGTCGCCTGCCCCTCCTCCAATCACCGCAATAAAACCTCGCCATAAATCCTCTAGGGAGTGAATCGGATGTCCAGGAAATGGGTGATCTCCGCCGCCACCGCCGCTGCGGCGCTGTTCATCGGACTGGGCGGCGTCCAGGCCGCCGACAAGAAGCTGGTCGTCGGCTTCTCGCAGATCGGCTCCGAATCGGGCTGGCGCGCGGCTGAGACCAAGACCGCCAAGGCCGAAGCCGACAAGCGCGGCATCGACCTGAAGATCTCCGACGCCCAGCAGAAGCAGGAGAACCAGATCAAGGCGGTGCGCTCGTTCGTCGCCCAAGGCGTCGATGCGATCTTCATCGCGCCGGTGGTGGCGACCGGCTGGGACTCGGTGCTGAAGGAGGCCAAGGAGGCCAAGATTCCGGTGGTTCTGCTCGACCGCCAGATCGAGACCAAGGACCAGAGCCTCTACATGACCGCCGTCACCTCCGACACCGTGCATGAGGGCCGGGTGGCCGGCGAGTGGCTGGCCAAGCAGACCGGCGGCAAGTGCGCCGTGGTCGAGCTGCAGGGCACCGTCGGCTCGTCGCCCGCCATCAACCGCAAGAAGGGCTTCGACGAGATCGTCGCCAAGAATCCGGGGATGAAGATCATCCGCACCCAGTCCGGTGACTTCACCCGTGCCAAGGGCAAGGAGGTGATGGAGAGCTTCATCAAGGCCGAGAATGGCGGCAAGGGGATCTGCGCCGTCTACGCCCACAATGACGATATGGCCGTCGGCGCCATCCAGGCGATCAAGGAAGCCGGCCTGAAGCCGGGCAAGGACATCCTGGTTGTCTCGATCGACGGCGTGCCGGACATCTTCAAGGCGATGGCCGAGGGCGAGGCGAACGCCACGGTCGAGCTGACGCCGAACATGGCCGGTCCGGCCTATGACGCGCTGATCGCCTTCAAGAAGGATGGCAAGGCGCCGCCGAAGTGGATCCAGACGGAATCGAAGCTGTTCACGCCGGACACCGCCAAGGCCGAGTACGAGCGCCGCAAGGACGCCTACTGATCGGGGTTGAGGTCCATGGCTGCGGGAGCACCCCTCCCGCGGCCTCACATGTTTTGTTGCGCATCCGGCGAGGTCCGCCATGACGGCATCCACCGCTCCCCCTTCCGCATCTTCCTCGGGGCCGCTGCTGGCGATCCGTGGGTTGTCCAAGGCCTTCCTCGGCGTCCAGGCGTTGGACGGCGTCGACTTCACCCTGCGCCATGGCGAAATCCATGCCCTGCTGGGCGAGAATGGCGCCGGCAAATCGACGCTGATCAAGACGCTGACCGGTGTCTATCAGCGCGACGGCGGCACCGTGGCGCTGGAAGGGCGGGAGATCGCGCCGCGCGGGGTCGAGGAGGCGCAGCGCCTGCACATCGGTACCGTCTATCAGGAGGTCAACCTGCTGCCGAACCTGTCGGTGGCGGAGAATTTGTTCCTGGGGCGCCAGCCGATGCGTTGGGGGCTGGTCGACCGCGGTGCCATGCGGCGGCGGGCGCGGGCGGTGCTGCAACCCTACGGGCTGTCCATCGACGTGACCGCGCCGCTCGGGCGCTTTTCGGTCGCCACCCAGCAGATCATCGCCATTGCCCGGGCGGTCGACATGTCGGCCAAGGTGCTGATCCTCGACGAGCCGACTGCCAGCCTCGACGCGCAGGAGGTGGCGGTGCTGTTCCGGGTGATGCGGACCCTGCGGTCGCGCGGCATCGGCATCGTCTTCGTCACCCATTTCCTCGACCAGGTCTATGAGGTCTGCGACAGCATCACCGTGCTGCGCAACGGCCGGCTGGTCGGCGAACGGCGCACGGCGGACCTGCCGCGCCTCGACCTCGTCGCCATGATGCTGGGGCGGGAGCTGGAGGCGGCGGCGCACCGCATCGACCTCGGCCCGGCGGAGGTGGACAGCCGTCCGCCGCTGGCCAGTTTCAAGGGATTCGGCAAGGCGCGCAGCGTCGAGCCCTTCGACCTCGACATCCGCCCCGGCGAGGTGGTGGCGCTTGCCGGATTGCTGGGCTCCGGCCGGACCGAGACCGTGCGGCTGGTCTTCGGCATGGACCGTGCCGACAAGGGCGAGGCGGCGGTGGACGGGCAGGCGGTGCGGCTGAAGGGGCCGCGCGACGCCGTGCAACTCGGTTTCGGCTTCTGCCCGGAGGATCGCAAGAAGGAGGGCATCGTCGGCGAGTTGTCGGTGCGCGAGAACATCATTCTGGCGCTCCAGGCGCGGCAGGGCTGGCTGAAGCCGATCCCGCGCCGCCGCCAGGAGGAGATCGCCGACCGCTTCATCCGCCTGCTCGACATCCGCACGCCGGACGCCGAACGGCCGATCCAGCTGCTGTCGGGCGGCAACCAGCAGAAGGCGCTGCTGGCGCGCTGGCTGGCGACCGAACCGCGGCTGCTGATCCTCGACGAGCCGACGCGGGGCATCGATGTCGGCGCCCATGCCGAGATCATCCGCCTGATCGAGCGGCTGTGCGCCGACGGCATGGCGCTGCTGGTGGTCTCGTCGGAGCTTGAGGAGATCGTCGCCTACAGCCGCCGCGTCGTCGTGCTGCGCGACCGCCGCCATGTGGCGGAACTGAGGGGAGGGGAGGTCAGCGTGGAGCGCATCGTCGCCGCCATCGCGTCGGAGACGCCGGCCACCGGATCGGGCGCGGAGGTGCGGCAATGACGCTGTCCGCCCCCGGCCCGTCGCGCAACCTGCCGCAATATGGCGCGCTGATCGCCGTTCTGCTGGCCAACTGGCTGCTGTTCCCCGATTTCTTCGCCATCCGTCTTCAGGACGGCCGGCTGTTCGGCAGCCTGATCGACGTGCTGAACCGCGGCGCCCCGGTGGCGCTGCTCGCCATCGGCATGACGATGGTCATCGCCACCCGCGGTGTCGACCTGTCGGTGGGTGCGGTCATGGCGATCTCCGGCGCCATCGCCGCCACCATGACCGGGGCGGGCTGGAGCCTGCCGGCGGTGCTGGCGGCGTCGCTGGCGGCAGGCCTGCTGTGCGGGCTGTGGAACGGGCTGCTGGTGGCGGTTCTGCGCATCCAGCCGATCATCGCCACTCTGATCCTGATGGTCGCCGGCCGCGGCATCGCCCAGCTGGTGACCGAGGGGCAGATCGTCACCTTCACCAGCCCGGCGCTGGCCTTCATCGGCAGCGGATCCTTCCTGACCGTCCCGATGCCGGTGGTGCTGACCATCGTGGCGCTGGCGGTCACGGCGCTGCTGGTGCGGGCGACCGCGCTGGGGCTGATGATCGAGGCGGTCGGCGTCAACCGGCTGTCGAGCGCCGGGGCCGGCGTCAACACGCCGGTGGTTCTGGTCGCCGTCTATGTCTGGTGCGGGCTGTGCGCGGCTGTGGCCGGGCTGATCGTCACCGCCGACATCCGCGGCGCCGACGCCAACAATGCCGGGCTATGGCTGGAGCTGGACGCCATCCTCGCGGTGGTGGTCGGCGGCACCTCGCTGCTTGGCGGGCGCTTCGGGCTGGTGCTGTCGGTGGTGGGGGCGCTGATCATCCAGTCGATGAACACCGGCATCCTGCTGAGCGGCTTCAAGCCGGAATTCAACCTGATCGTCAAGGCGGGCGTCCTGCTGGTCGTCCTGCTGCTGCAATCGCCGGCGCTGACCCTGTTGCTGCCGCGGCCCAAGGGCGCCCGGCCGATCGGGACGGTCAAGCCGCCGGTGGCGCCGACCAGCGGAGGGGCGAAACCATGACCGGTGCACTCCAGCGGTTCCTTCCGCTGATCGTCACCACCGCCGTGCTGGTGGTGGGCTTCCTGATCTGTGCCGCGCAGTTCCCCAACTTCGCCTCCTGGCGGGTGGTGGGCAACCTTTTGACCGACAACGCCTTTCTCGGCATCACCGCGGTCGGCATGACCTTCGTCATCCTGTCCGGCGGGATCGACCTGTCGGTGGGTGCGGTGATCGGCTTCACCACCGTGCTGTTGGCCGTGCTGATCGAGCAGGGCGGCTGGCACCCCATTCCCGCCTTCGCCGTGGCGCTGATCGCCGCCGGCGGATTCGGCGCGGCGATGGGCGGGGTGATCCATGTCTTCCAGATGCCGCCCTTCATCGTCACGCTGGCCGGCATGTTCATCGCCCGCGGCCTGGGCTTCGTCCTGACCACCGATTCGGTGCCGATCAACCACCCGCTCTATGGCGAGCTGAACGACATGGCGCTGCGCTTCGACTTCGGGCTGAAGCTGAGCCTGCCGGCGCTGCTGATGCTGGGGGTGGTGCTGGCGGCGGTGGTGCTGGCGCACTGGACGCGCTTCGGCGCCAACCTCTATGCGCTGGGCGGCAACCGCCAGTCGGCGGAGCTGATGGGCGTGCCGGTGGCGCGGACGACGGTGGCGGTCTACGGGCTGTCGGGGCTGCTGGCCGGGCTGGCCGGGATCGTCTTCTCGCTCTACACCGGCGCCGGCTATTCGCTGGCGGCTACGGGCGTGGAACTGGACACCATCACCGCGGTGGTGATCGGCGGCACGCAGCTGACCGGCGGCTACGGCTATGTCGTCGGCACCTTCGTCGGCGTGCTGATCCAGGGGCTGATCCAGACCTACATCACCTTCGACGGCAGCTTGAGCAGCTGGTGGACCAAGATCGCCATCGGCGTGCTGCTGTTCGTCTTCATCCTGTTGCAGAAGGGTCTGCTGGTGGTCTGGGCCGGCCGCGGCGGCGAACCGGCGGAGGCGTGATGCCCATCGAGAGATTTCTGTTCGATACGCACGAAGGACGGCCGGTCGAGGGCTTCATCCTGTCTGCCGGCGGGCTGGAGACGACGCTGACCGCCCATGGCGCCCGGCTGGTGCGGATGCTGGTTCCCGGCCGGGATGGAGTTTCGGCCGACGTGGTGCTGGGCTTCGACCGGCTGGCGGATTACCTGGCGAGCGACGCCTATTTCGGCGCCACCTGCGGCCGCTACGGCAACCGCATCGGCGGGGCGGCCTTCTCGCTGGATGGCGTGCGCTACGGGCTGGCCGTCAACGAGCCGCCGAACCAGCTGCATGGCGGGCCGGACGGGTTCGACCGGCGGATTTGGGACGCCCAGGTGGAGGAGGCGGAGAATGCCGTCACCTTCACCCTGGTCTCGCCCGACGGCGACCAGGGCTATCCCGGGACGCTGACGGCGACGACCCGCTACCAGCTGGGCGAGGACGGGGTGCTGGACATCCGGATGACGGCGACGACCGACCGGGCGACCATCGTCAACATCGTCCATCACAGCTATTGGAACCTGGGTGGGCATGCGTCGGGCGACCTGCGCGACCACCGGCTGACGGTGCGCGGCGGTTTCACCACGCCGGTCGGCGCCGACCTGATCCCGACGGGGGAGGTGCGGCCAGTGGACGGCACCCCCTTCGACCTGCGCGGCGGGGTGGTGCTGAGCGAGGCGCTGGACGCCGTCGGCGGCTTCGGCTTCGACCACAACTGGTGCCTGGAGGGACCGGCGGGGGAGCTGCGGCCGGTGGCGGTGCTGGAGCATCCCGGCAGCGGCCGGCGGATGGAGCTGGCGACCGACCAGCCCGGCCTTCAGGTCTATACCGGCGGCTATCTCAGCGAGAAGATCGTCGGCAAGGGCGGGCAGCCCTATCGCCGCTTCGCCGGTCTGGCGCTTGAATGCCAGCGCTTCCCCGGCAGCCCGAACATCGGCCATTTCCCGTCGGCGCGGCTCGATCCCGGCGAGACCTACCGGCACCGCATGCAGCTGCGATTCCGGACGAGCTGAGGCGGGAAGCGGAACCGTCCGCCGGCCCGCGGGGTTCATCGAAGGCACGGCAGCGGTCCCGCTGCCGACCCCGCGATGCCGGAAGGAAGGGTCCACATGTCTGCGACGCCGGGAACTGCCCGACGAGGCTTCATACCGACCCCGGCCGGCCCGGTGCTGGTGCCCGGCCGGACCTGCTGGCGGCTTGAGAAGGCCGACCGTATGGCGGTCATCATCGACGCCGCCGCCTATTTCGCCCGGATCAAGGCGGCGATCCTCCATGCCCGCCATACGGTGATGCTGATCGGCTGGGATTTCGACACCCGGATCAAGCTCGAACCCGACGACCCGATGCCGGACGTCCCCAACGAGCTGGGCGATTTCCTGTCCTGGATCGTCCGGGTGCGGCCGGATCTGACGATCAACGTGCTGAAATGGGATTTGTCGGTCCTGAAGATGCCGTTCCGCGGCCGGACTCCGCTGGTGCTGCTCGACTGGATGAGCAGCCGGCGCCTGCGCTTCCGCCTGGACTCCGCCCATCCGCCGGGCGCCTGCCACCACCAGAAGATCGCCATCATCGACGACGCGCTGGCCTTCTGCGGCGGCATCGACATGACCACCGACCGCTGGGACACCCCCGACCATCGCGACGGCGATCCCCGCCGGGTGCGGCCGAACGGTCAGCCCTACGGCCCCTTCCATGACGTGACCACGGCGGTCGACGGCGACGCCGCGCGGGCGCTGGGCGACTTGGCGCGGGAGCGCTGGCGCCGGGCGACCGGCGAGGAACTGATCCCGCCGCCGCCGGTCGAGCCCTATTGGCCGGAGAATCTGGAGCCCGACTTCCGCGACATCCCCGTCGCCATCGCCCGCACGGATCCGATGGCCGATGATGAGGGGCGTGACAAGACGGGCAAGCGCGGCGTGCGCGAGATCGAGGCGCTGTATCTGGCCGCCATCGCCGCCGCCCGTCGGTTCATCTATCTGGAAAGCCAGTATTTCGCCTCCCAGCGCATCGTCGGTGCCATCGCCGCCCGCCTGGCGGAGCCGGATGGACCCGAGGTGGTGGTGGTCAACCCGGAGCGCACCCCCGGCTGGGTCGAGGAGGAGGCGATGGGCAGCGCCCGCTCGCTGCTGGTCCAGCGCCTGCGCGAACGCGATCCGCAGGGACGCTTCCGCATCCTGGCGCCGGTGACCGCGGGCGGGCAGGGCATCTATGTCCACGCCAAGGTGCTGGTGGTCGACGACCGGCTGCTGCGGGTGGGGTCGTCCAACATCAACAACCGCTCCCAGGGGCTGGACAGCGAGTGCGACCTCGCCATTGAAAGCCCGGACGGCGCATGCCCTGACGGCGAGCGGCCGGAGGTCTGCCGCGCCATCCGCTCCGTTCGCACCCGCCTGATGGCGGAGCATCTGGGCGTCGCGGTGGAGGAGGTGGAGCGGACGGAGGAGGCGACCGGGTCGCTGACCGCCACGGTCGACCGGCTGATGCGGCCCGACGGCCGTTCGCTCCGCCCGCTGGAGCCGGAGCCGCTGAGCGAGGCCGAGTGCCGGCTGGTCGACGATCGCCTGCTCGATCCCGACCGGCCGGAGCCGATGGCGGCGACCATCCTGCGCGGGGCGACGCTGTTCGGCGACGTGAACCGGACGGCGTGGCGCGTCGGTGCCGGGGTTGCCGCGGGGGCTGCGATTATGACGGTGGCGGCGGTTGGATTGGCGGTTCTGGCCCGCCGGAACGGGCTTGGGAAAAATTTTCGGGAAGGGTGAATTCTCTGCTTGCGGGCCGCGATCCATCCCGCTACATAAGCGCTCCCCGCGGCGCCCAACGCGGTGCGGGGAAAGCGCTTGTGGCGGAATTGGTAGACGCGCTAGGTTCAGGTCCTAGTGGCTGAAAGGCCGTGGGGGTTCGAGTCCCTCCAAGCGCACCAACACTCCAAGTGTTGGTGAAGAGGTGCAGAAGTATAGTGGGGCCATAGCTCAGCTGGGAGAGCGCTACAATGGCATTGTAGAGGTCAGGAGTTCGATCCTCCTTGGCTCCACCACTTCTGAAGGTTTGGGTTTGTTTTAGGTCTTGTCTGTCGGGGTGAAGCCTTGTAAAAGGCGCCGCTCCTCAGCGCGGGTGTAGCTCAGTTGGTTAGAGCGCCGGCCTGTCACGCCGGAGGCCGCGGGTTCAAGTCCCGTCACTCGCGCCACTTTGCGGGCGTAGCTCAGGGGTAGAGCACAACCTTGCCAAGGTTGGGGTCGAGGGTTCGAATCCCTTCGCCCGCTCCATGACTGGAGCGACAGTTTTTGGGTTCCCGTGGTCTCGTAGCTCAGCGGGAGAGCACTACGTTGACATCGTAGGGGTCACTGGTTCAATCCCAGTCGGGACCACCATTCTGAAGGCTGCCAACCGGAACGGGTTGGCAGCCTTCGCCATTTCCGGGCATCTGCCGGGCTCCGTCGAACCGTCCTGTCGGAGCGCCCCATTGGAGCGCCCCTTCGGGACCATGATGGCCGCGCCGTGGCGGGCAGCCCGTGCCATCCTGAAAATCTCCGCAGGTCTCAAATCCCCGCGGGCGGCCTGGGTTGGCTGGGCATGACCGGGATCGGACCACCGGCAACGGGAGGTGGCGCCGGCAGTGTCCGCAGCGACGCCTGGGCCGCGTCGCGCAGCGGGGAAAATCTGTCCGCCGGAAAACGGCGGATCAGCGTCTGGTAGGACGCACGCGCCACCTCCGTGCAGTTCAGAATGCGGAACTGGTCGCCCTGGCGCAGCAGGACGGCGGCCTCGTCCGTCATCGGATGGCCGGCGATGGAGGCCGCGACTCCGTACCATCGCCCATAGGCGGACCACAGGTCGCGCACCGCATCGCCGTCGCATTGGCCGGCGGTCAGCGCTTTTTCAAGGGCTTGGCGGTAATCGCTGTCGGGGGCCTGCGACAGTTGCGCGCAGCCTCCCAGGGCGAGCAGGCCAAAAGCGGCCACGGCCGCCGCAAGGACGGACGCCTTCGTTCCGGACATGGAACCTCCTCAAACACGGATGCGTGGCGACCGTAGGACATCAGGGTTAAACCAGCGTTCATGTTTGTAAGCGCCGGTTTTCAATCTCATCACTGCCGTTAACCATAGATGGCAAACGAATTAATGGTTGTTCCCGGCGATCACTCGAAATTCACGCGGAGTTTCCAAGTAAAACCCCACATGAATAAAAATTTATCCAGTCTTTAATCGAACGGAACCATTAAAACCTCGTAAAACCTGGGTCGTGCCTATGTCTATCCGGGTACCCCAATCTGTTGACACGTCGCCTTTCGATAGGTTCTTTTGAGGCTGTGATAAGCATGTGACATGGACGCAATTGCGTAAAAATCAATGCTTTATCTGCGCTTGCTCGACAATGGAGAATCCAATGCAGGCTTTGCTGATTGAGCCAGCCGATCTGATCGCCGATGCCATCGGCAAGCAACTCGCCCTGTGCAAGGTTAACCATGACCGCCTGGACCTGAATGGCCTGCGCGATCTGGTGGGCGGGCATGGCTCCGCCGACATCACCCATGATGCGATCATCATCGGCGATGTCGGCGATACCGAGGCCTGCGTCGCCATGCTGCGTGCCCGCAACGTGACCGCCGCGATCATCTGCCTCATCGAGCGGCGCTGCGCCAACACCACCGCCGGCATCCTGCGGGCGGGGGCCGACGACGTGCTGGTGAAGCCGGTGGTCAGCACCGAGATCCGTGCCCGCCTGGAGGCGATCCGCCGCCGGTCCTACGGGCTGACCAGCAATGCGGTGACGGTCGGCCGCCTGACCGTCTTCCTCGATGGCCGCGACCCGGAGGTGGATGGCGAGCGCCTGCGCCTTAGCCAGCGGGAGCATGCGATCCTGTCGGTGCTGGCCCTCAACCACCGCCGCGTGGTGTCGAAGGAGCACATCTACGAGGAGGTCTACGGCCTGTCCGGCTCCGATCCGCTCGACAAGGTGATCGACGTCTATATCTGCAAGCTGCGCAAGAAGATCGACACGGCGACCGGTGGCGGCCGCTACATCGAGACGGTCTATGGCCGCGGCTACAAGTTCGAGGCGCCGCCCGACCATGTCGCTCCCGACCGCGCCAAGCTGATGCTGGACCGCTGGTCGAACGCCGGCGCGCTGGCCGCCCCCCGCGTGCCCTTCATCCCGCCGGTGGTGCCCCGCGCCGCCACCCGTGTCACCGCCCGCTGACGATCTGCCGCCACCCGTCCGCCGAATACACCGCCCCTCCCGAACGCTTCAGATTTTTTACCCCGGCTTAAACCGGTCCGGTCATCCTCGAATTCGCCGCTCGCGCCCCCGCTTATGAAGATCGGGAAGGCCGGCGCGACCGGCCCCGGCGTCAGAAAGGCGCCATGCATCTCGCGAATGGAGATACCCATGGCCTCGATTCTGACCAATGCCTCGGCAATGACCGCCCTGCAGACGCTGCGTCACGTCACCGGTGACCTGGCGACCACGCAGGACCGCATCTCGACCGGTCTGAAGGTCAACAACGCCAAGGACAACGCCGCCTACTGGTCGATCGCCACCACCATGAAGGCCGACGTCGCCGGCTTCAAGGCGGTCAAGGAGTCGCTGGAACTCGGCTCCGGCACCACCAACACCGCGTCGGTGGCCGCCAAGAACATCGTCGAGAACCTGCAGACGCTGAAGGCGCGCGTCATCGCCGGCCAGACCAACGGCGTCGACAAGTCGCTGATCCAGAACGACGTCGACCAGCTGGTCAAGCTGATCAAGGGCGCGGCCGCCGACGCCTCGTTCAACGGCGACAACCTGCTGCGCGTCACCTACTCCAACGACGGCACCGCCAAGGACCGCAACGTCTCCATCCTGGCGTCGCTGAGCCGCAGCGACGGCACGGTCGATCCCAGCTACATCGATTTCCAGCGCCAGGACATGCGCGTCGAATCGATCGTCGGCAAGGCCACCATCGAACAGCAGGTCGACTCGACCAACGCCAAGAAGGCGTCGATCGACATCAAGTTCGGCGCCCCCGGCGACACCTTCATCGCCGGCCAGAATCTCGGCCTCGGCGCCGTGAGCCTGACCGTCACCAAGGAAGACGGCAGCAAGACCGACGTGTCGGTCGATCTGTCGTCGCAGATCTACGACACCAACCTCGCCACCACCCAGGGCAACATCGCCACGGCGATCAATGCCGCCCTGACCGCCGCCGGCGGTGACTTCCAGGTTGCCTTCACCGGCGACAATCTGGCCTTCACCGACCAGGACAAGAACGGTGACGGCAACTTCACCGCCCAGGTGTCGGGTCTGTGGGTCGGCTCGAAGGAAAGCGACGCCTTCGGCGGCCTCGCCGACCTGACCCAGGTCGACGTGGTCAACAACTCCAAGAAGTCGCTCGAAGTTATCAACAAGCTGCTCGACAACGCCATCGGCAAGGCGTCGGTCATCGGTTCCATCGAGAACCGCGTGTCGGTGCAGAACGACTTCGTGTCGAAGCTGACGGACTCGATGAACAAGGGCATCGGCGCCCTGGTCGATGCCGACATGAACGAGGAATCGAGCCGCCTGCAGGCCCTCCAGGTCCAGCAGCAGCTCGCGACCCAGGCCCTGTCGATCGCCAACCAGGGTCCGCAGAACATCCTGTCGCTGTTCCGCTAAGTCCCCTCGCGGGCGGCGTCATCGTCCGAACCCCTGGACGATGACGCCGCCCCGTCGGCCATGCCCGTTCATCCCGTCTGCGGCAATCCGGAGCGGGCATCGCCGGCGGCCATCCGCGTCCGTCACCCGAGTGCGATCGTTTCAGACGGAATCGTCCGAAACGTGAATCGCACGAAGAGTTAGAAGACCAAAACCCACCGCAGGGGTGCGCCCATGAGCATCGCCGCCTACCACCAGACCATCGCCGAGTGCGACGATCCGCGAAAGATCGAGTACCGGGTGTTCCTGCGGATCACCCTGGCGCTGGAGAACAACCGCAGCGCCGACTGGCGCTCCGCCGCGTTGAAGGACGCGCTGTGGCGGAACCTGGAGCTGTGGAACACCCTGCGCGCCGACCTGCTGGAGGACGGCAACGCCTTGCCGGAGGCCTTGCGCGCCGGTCTGGTCTCTCTGTCCTTCGCGGTGAACCGCAACACCCAGCGCGTCCTGCGCGGCGAGGGCGGCATCGACCTGCTGCTCCACATCAACCGCTCGGTGATGCAGGGGCTGCAAGGGGCGGCCCAGGGGTCGGCGCAGCCCGCGCGGGAACTGGCGACGGAGGAATTGTCCTATGGCACTTAAGCTGCGCCTGAAGCCGTGCGAGCGGGTGGTGATCAACGGCTGCGTCGTGCAGAACGAGAACCGCCGCTACACCCTGACGATCTCCAACTTTGCCCAGATCATCCGGGGCAGCGACATCCTTCAGGAGGAGGATGCGGTGACCCCGGTGCGCCGCGCCTATTTCCTGATCCAGAGCATGCTGCTCGATCCCGAGGTGGCCGCCAACGGCAGTGGTGCTGCGGCCGAGATGATGGCTCAGCTCTACACCACCTTCGTCCGCCCCGACATGCAGGACCGCATCGCCCGCGCCATGGGCCACATCGGCGAGCGCGACTATTACAAGGCGCTGTCCGCCCTGCGTCCGGTGATGGAGTATGAGGGCACGCTTCTCCCGGTGGCTCCCTCCACGCCGGCGCCGTCCATCCAGGCGGGCGGCATCGGCACTCAAGCCGGCCACCATCCGGGCCACCATCCGGGAGGTTGACGCCATGCCCACCCCCGTCACCGGCGTGGCCGGCCCGTCCGGCGAGCGGTCCACCGCCAGCGCCGACATCATCGCCGAGGCGCGCCAGCGCCAGGCCGACCGTCTCCGCGCCGCCCAGGCCGAAACGACCAAGCCGGCCGAGGTGGTGGAGCGCACCGCGAAAACCGATGGCGCGGAAACCGAGGCGAAGCGGCACGCCTCCCGGCCCTACCGCGTCACCCTCGCGCCGGGAAGCTCCCGGCTCTACACCGAGGTGCTCGACACCGCGACAGGGGAGGTCATCATGCGCATCCCCGCCGGCTACGGCTCCGAGACCGATGCGGCGGACGACAATCCCGCCATTCCGCGCGAAAGCGACGGCAAGACCGGCGAGGTCGAGGCATGACGACGCTCGTCGATCTGCGGGTGGTCAACAAGAACCATGACCGCTACGAACAGGCGATCCGCAGCCGTCCGGCGGTGCAGCGCGCCATCACCTACTTCCAGGACAACATCGGCAAGATCACCAGCACCGAAGACTTCATGAAGGACGACAAGCTCTATCGCTTCGTCCTCGATGCCTTCGATCTCGGCAGTCAGGCGAAGTCGCGCGGGCTGATCCGCAAGGTGCTGGAGGAAGGTGTCAGCGACCAGTTCTCCACCGCCAACCGGATGAGCGACACCAAGTTCCGCGAGATGGCGAAGGTCCTGGGATTCGCCGAGAACAAGGGCGAGAACCTGAAGAACCCGGCCGTCGTCCAGGCCATCGTCGACCGCTACGTCGCGGTGACGCTGGAGGTCGAATCGGAGGACAGCAACCCGGCGGTGCGCCTCGGCCTTTATTTCCAGAGGCGCTCGGCGAACATCGGCAACTGGTATCAGGTGATGGCCGACAATGCCCTGCGCAAGGTGGTCTACACGGCATTGGGGCTGCCCGAACAGACGGCTCTTCTGGACGTCGACAAGCAGAAGGCCCTGCTGGAAAAGCGGATGGACATTGCCGACCTGAAGAAGCCGGACAAGGTCGCCAAGCTGCTCGACCGCTTCGCCGCGATGTACGACATGCAGAACGGTGATGCCGGCGCCGCCGCCACGCCGTCGATCGGGCCGATTTCCCGCAGTGGGCGGGCCTCTGTCATCTCCATCGATCCGTCCATCACCATGACGCTGATGAAGTTCCCGCGCTTCTGACCGGGCTGCGGGGCTCACCCGAGCGGGAGGAGTCCAGCCGTGCAGCCGCCAGCCGGCCCCGAACAGGACCGCATTCCACAGGACCGCAGGTCCGGTGACTTGCGAGACCGCAGGTCCCGCGACCGCATCCGCCCGCCCGCCACCACCGGTGCCACCGCCGTGCTGCTGCACGGATCCCCCTCGGAGGAGGATGCCGCGCGGGACGCGCTGCACATCCTGCCGTTGTCGATCCTGCCGCTGGAAACGCCGGGACTGCGCCGGGCGCGGCTGATCAAGAATGTCCGCTTGGAGACGGTGGCGGAGCTGTTCAACGACGCCCAGACCGGCAGCGGCCAGATCGGCATCGGCCAGCTGTCGAAATGCTTCGGCGGCGATGGCTTCGGTGGGGACGGCCCGGAATTCCGCCGTGACCTGCGCAAGATCGTGCAGATCGGCGAGGCTGCCAGCTTCGATGTCTACAGCCTGCGGCTGGAGCTGCGCCGCCTGAACATCGACGTCGAGGAAGCGGGCGCGCTCCGCCTGTCGGCCGCCAAGCGGGCCGAGCTGACCAGCTACATGCGCGTTTTCACCCGGCCGCTGGTCGAGCATGTCTATGGCGTGCAGGGCACCGACATCGGCAGCATGGACGAGCTGGTCCGGCTGTTCGCCCAGCCCGATGTCGAGGAGGCGCGGCGCCGCTTGCAGCTGACCGCCGACCGGCTCGACATCCCGTTGCAGGAGATCCCGGCCTTCCTGGAGGAGTATGCCGACATCTTCCTGTCGCTGGCCTATTTCAAGCGCTGCCTGGACGATATCGTGCCCGACTTGCAGGGCTTCCTCGGCTGGATGGCTGAGCTGTATCAGGCGAGCGAGGTGCGGCGCGATGCCCGCCAGGGCCGCATGCTGGACGAGATCGGCCATGACCTGACCGACATCGCGACCTCGATCACCGGGCGGTTCGAGAGCTTCGACAGCCGCTCCCGCGACTTCTGGCGCGACATCAACCCGGAAAGCTTCCGCAGCATCCGCGACCTGATCGTCACGCACCATCTCACCATCGGTGGCGTGCTGTGCGGTCTGGCGGTGAAGATGAATCTGTGGAAGCACCGCTTTTCCCGCGGCGGCGGCCCGGTGCGCCGGCTGGAGTTCATCCGCTCCGAGATCCTGCCCGGCCTCGCCCATATCAAGACCATCGAACAGGCATCGCGCAACAATATGGGGCGGTGAGGAGGCTGTCTCAGTTCCCCTCGTCGGCGGAGGGGGTCGGTCGGGACACCACGTAGCTGCCGGCCGCGACCATCACCAGCCCGACGCCGCCGAGCACCAGATAGCCCGGCGAGGACAGGGTGAGGATGGTGAAGCCCGAAGACATGCCGGCCACGGCGAAGATCTTCGCCCTGACCGGGATGGCGCCGCGGTCCTGCCAGTTCCGCACCGCAGGACCGAAGCGCGGATCGTTGCGCATCCGCTCCCGCAGTTCGGGATTGCCGCGGGCATAGGCCCAGCCGGCGACCAGCAGGAAGGGGACGGTGGGCAGGATCGGCAGGAACGCTCCGGCGGTGGCCAGTCCGACCGCGCCATGGCCGACGAGGAGCCACAGCCGCCGCCGTCCCTTTCCCATGCCGTTGCCCTTGCCTTCCTCCACCGCCCGCCTGCCCGAATTGGAATTCCGTACTGTTCATTGAACCGCGCCCGGCGCTCCCGCGCAAGTGGGGGTGGTCGGTCACACCGCCTTCCGCGCCACCCCCGGCGCACCGGCCTTCGCCGTCGCCTCCATGCTGTAAAGCTTCGCCAACAGCTGCGGCGCCGGCTGTTCGCCCGCCGGTGCGGCAACCGTCATCGCGGTCTCCGCAGTCGGAACGGATTTGCGGCGCAAGGCTTCCGTCAGGGATTGGGAAGAGGGCAGGGACGGATCCGCGCCGTCCCCGGCACCGCTCATCCACGGCATGGCGCCCGCCGGCGCGCCCTCCGCCACGGCGGTCTCCGTCCCATCCTCCAGCAGGCTGCCGATATGACCCAGCACGCTGTCGCCGGTGATCTCCTCGAAGGCGACCATGGCGGCGCTGCCGATCAGGCCGGGCAGGCCGCCGAACAGGAAGCCGCCGGCCAGACGCGCCGGGATCGAGATGTCCTCCCCCGTCGCCTCGCGGTAGACCGACCCGACCACGGGCAGTTGCTGGAGCGGGTTGACGGCGTCGAGCAGGTCGTCGAAGCCGACGCTCATCCTGTCGGCCAGCGTTTCCTCCGGTTCGGCGGATGCCTTGCGCTGGGCGGTCGGCGGGGTGACGGCCTGGGCGGCCAGTTTCGTATTGACGCTCATGCTTGGTCTCCGATGGCGGCGAGAAGCGAGTCCAGCCGCGCGAAACTCTCGGCGGAGGGGGAGGGGTCGTCCTTGCCCTGGCGCAGGAACTCTTCCAGCTGCGGGTGCAGGTCGATGGCGGCGTCGGTCTCCGGATCGGTGCCGCGCTTGTAGGCGCCGAGCCGGATCATCTCCTTCATGCCGTCATAGCTGGCGGCGAGCGCGCGGGTGCGGCCGACGATGCGGTTCTCCCGCGCGTCGTGGCAGCCGGGCAGGCTGCGCGACACGCTGCGCAGCAGGTTGACGGCGGGATAGCGCCCCTGTTCGGCGATCTTGCGGTCGAGCACCAGATGCCCGTCGAGGATGCCGCGCACCGCGTCGGCGATCGGTTCGTCATGGTCGTCGCCGTCGACCAGCACGGTGAAGATGGCGGTGATGTCGCCGTCTCCACCGCTTTCCGGTCCCCATTCCGGACCGGGCCCGGCGCGCTCCAGCAGGCGGGGCAGTTCGGCGAAGACGCTGGGCGGGTAGCTCTTGGCGGTCGGCGGTTCGCCGGCGGCCAGCCCGATCTCGCGCTGGGCCATGGCGAAGCGGGTGACGCTGTCCATCAGGCAGAGCACATGCTTTCCCTGATCGCGCATCTCCTCCGCCACCGTCATGGTCAGCAGCGCCGCCTGCCGGCGCATCAGCGGCGGCTCGTCCGACGTGGCGACGATGAGGACGGAGCGCGCCAGCCCCTCCGGCCCCAGATCGTCCTGGATGAATTCGCGCACCTCGCGGCCGCGCTCGCCGATCAGGCCGATGACGATGGCGTCGGCCTCGGCATGGCGGGCGACCATCGCCAGCAGCGTCGATTTGCCGACGCCCGACCCGGCGAAGACGCCCAGTCGCTGCCCTCGGCAAAGGGGCACGAAGCTGTCGATCACCCGGATGCCGCTGTCCAGCCGCCTGCCCACCCGGCGGCGGGCACAGGCGGCCGGCGGCGGCTGGCGCAGGCCCCGCGGATGCTCGCCATTCAGCAGCGGCCCCTTGCCGTCGATGGGCTCGCCCAGCGCGTTCACCACCCGGCCGAGCCAGCCGGGACCGGGCCTGAGCGTGAAGGCGGTGTCGTCGGTGACGGCGGCGCAGCCCTCCGCCACGCCATCCAAGTTGTCGAAGGCCATCAGCAGCGAGCGGCCGTTGCGGAAGCCGATGGTCTCGCACAGCACCCGCCCGCCGCGGACGGTTTCCGCATGGCATTTGTCGCCGACCGACAGCACGCGCTGCAACCCGTCGACCTCCAGCGTCATGCCGGCGGCCGAGCGGATTTGCCCGCGCCACTGGCGGGTCGGCAGCCGGTCGAGTTCCGCCGCCAGGGTGGCAAGTGCCGGCATCGGTGCAGTCTCCCTCATGCCTGTCGATGACGGGCAGAGTAGAGCAGCGAATTTAAATCCGGTTTTAAACGGGCGGGATCATCGTCCGGCGCAGTGTTCCGGCGAGTTGTGAGGGAACGAGGTCGCAATGGATTTGGGTAAAATCGGTTTCTTTCAGCTCGCCGGCACGCGGCTGGACTATCTGGCGCAGCGGCAGAAGCTGGTCGCCGAGAATGTCGTGAACGCCAACACGCCCGATTACCAGGCGCGCGACCTGAAGCCCTTCGACAGCGTGATGGAGGGCATCCGCCCGGTGGAGACCGCCCGGACCTCCGGCCTGCATCTGGCGAGCACCCGCTCCACCGCCGGCTTCCGCGAGGAAGGCAAGGCCGCCCTGTGGGAATCGACCCCCAGCGGCAACGCGGTGTCGCTGGACCAGGAGATGATCAAGGGCAGCGAAACCCGCGACGCCTTCGCGCTGACCACCAGCCTGTTCCAGCGCAATGTGCAGATGCTGCGCATGGCCTGGAGAAACGGTTAAGGACGGAGACGGGCCATGATGAACGATGTCCTCGGCGCCACGCTGAAGATCGCCGGCGCCGGCCTCCAGGCGCAATCGACCCGCCTGCGCGTGGTGGCGGAGAATCTCGCCAACGCCGACAGCACCGCCACCGCCAAGGGTGGCGATCCCTACCGCCGCAAGACGGTGTCCTTCGACAGCGTGATGGATCGCGGCGTCGGGGCGGAACTGGTGCAGGTCAAGCAGATCGGCCGCGACCGCAGCGACTTCCAGCTCGCCTACGACCCCTCGCACCCGGCGGCCGACGACAAGGGCTATGTCAAGAAGCCCAACGTCCAGCCGCTGGTCGAGATGATGGACATGCGCGAGGCCGGCCGCGCCTTCGAGGCCAGCATGAACGTCATCGAACAATCGCGCGCGATGATGACCCGCGTCGTCGACCTGCTGCGCAGCTGAGGAGCCGTTCCATGATCGAGATGTCCGTCGGCCGCGTCGCCGCCGCCTACGCCGCCAACCGCAGCCCGATTGCCAGCGGCGTCGCCGAGACTCAAGCCGCCACCTCTCCACTGTCCTCCGCCAGCCAGACCGACGCGGTGGCCGCCAGCGCCGAAAGCGATTTCGGCGGCTTCCTCGACAGGTCGATCTCGCAGGCGGTCGACACGCTGAAGGAGAGCGAGCGGGTATCGCTCGCCGCCGTGTCGGGCAAGGCGAGCGCGCATGACGTGGTGCGCTCGGTGCTGGCGGCGGAGATGACGGTACAGAGCGTCGTCGCCATCCGCGACAAGATGGTCCAGGCGTATCAGGAGATCATGCGCATCGCGGTCTGAACGGGTGCGCTTGAGGAAGGATCCCCCATGAATCAGGCCGACGTGCTGGAGGTGCTGCGCAGCGGCATCTGGACGACCCTGCTGGTCGCCGCCCCGCCGCTGATCGTCGCGGTGGTGGTGGGCGTGGCGATCTCGCTGGTGCAGGCATTGACCCAGGTGCAGGAGATGACGCTGACCTTCGTACCAAAGATCGTCGCGATCCTGGTGGTGACGGTGCTGGCGCTGCCCTTCATGTACGGCACGCTCGCCACCTACGCCGACCGGCTGAGCGACCTGATCGTCGCCATCGACTGACGCGATCCATTGATGCGCCTTTCCCGGTTGCGAGCGGTCGTGTTCCCCCTTCTCGGGCTGCTCGTGAGCCCGGCCGGCGGTGCGGCGGCGCCGCCGGCCAACCTCTCGCAGATCGGCGTGTGGAGCACCGCGCTCTATGTCCCTCCCAAACAGCCCGCCCAACCCGTCCGCAAAGCCCTGCCGCCGGAAGCGCAATGCATCGCCGCCATCCTGGATGCGGAGAGGGCGGCCGGCATCGGCGACCATCTGCTGCTGGCGATGGGCTTCACCGAATCCGGGCGGAGGACGGAGGACCGGCTGTTCACCGCCTGGCCCTGGACGGTCAACACCGAAGGGCAATCCCATTACTTCCCGACGCGCGACGCGGCGATATCCTTCGTGCGGGAAACCCAGGCGCGCGGCGTCCAGTCCATCGACGTCGGCTGCCTTCAGGTGAACCTGCGCTGGCACCCCGACGCCTTCCCCGATCTGGTCACCGCCTTCGACCCGGTCGCCAACGCCCGCTATGCCGCGTCCTTCCTGTCGGCCCTGCGGCGCGACCATGGCTCGCTGGAAACCGCCATCGCCCGCTACCACTCCGCCCAGTCCGAGCGCGGCGAGGCCTATCGCCAGCGGGTGACCGGCAACCTGCGCTG
Organism: Azospirillum sp. TSH100; assembly: GCF_004923295.1. Taxonomy (NCBI): domain Bacteria; kingdom Pseudomonadati; phylum Pseudomonadota; class Alphaproteobacteria; order Rhodospirillales; family Azospirillaceae; genus Azospirillum; species Azospirillum sp. TSH100. The sequence goes on along the minus strand of NZ_CP039639.1, from coordinate 42,647 downwards.
GGTCGCCGGAGCGCTCGGCTATCTGGAGGCGCTGGCCGCCGGCCCCGGCAGTGACGCCCCCGTCTTCACCGCGGCGGAGCGCGGCCGTCTCAGCTTCCTGTCCGGCCTGTTCGCCGACGGTCCTGCCCGTCCGCTGCTGCCGAGCCAGTGACCGCTCGGGCATACGACGGCGTGCGCGGCGTGCGCGGCGTGCGGTGTCGGTCGTCCGGCGGCCCCTGCGCCGCTGTCAGCCTGCCCTTTGCACGGCGGGTGACGGCAGCGGCGCCGGCTTCTTCCGCGAGGCCGACAAAACGGTGATGGCCCCGGTCAGAATCGCCACCCCCGTCCACTGCATGGCGGACAGCGTCTCGTCGAACAGCAGCCAACCCAGCACCGCCGAGACCGCCACGCTGAAAAGCGCCATGGTGCTGACGACCCCCGCCGCCGCGTGCTTGTAGGCCCTGGTTTTGCAGGCGTCGGAAACCACGCTCAGCAAGCACAGGCCAAGCAATCCGGCGGCATGCGCCCCATCGGGGACGACGAGTTCACCCATCGCGATCGGCGCGGACAGGATCATCGAGAGTCCGGCGAAGTAGAGAACGATCAGATCGGGCCCGACGGAGATGGTCGCGGCCCGGACGGCGACAAAGGCGGTGCCGGCGCACAGGGCGGCGACAACCCCCACCAGAACGCCGGCCGATGTGATCGTGCCCAAGTCGCTGGGCGCGCCGCTGGGCGCGGTGATCGTCAGCGACAGCCCGGCGAAACACGCGATCATGCAGGCGACCGCTTTCAGCGGCAGATGTTCTTTCAGGAAGATACGCGAAATTATGGCGACGAACACCGGAGTGGTCCAGGTGAGCAGCATTGCGATGGTCAGCGGCAACATCGACAAGGACAGATACATCAGCGCCAGACCAGCGAACCCGACGACGCCGCGGAACACCAGGAGACGCCAAATCGGTGGCACCAAGGGGGTTCCAACCATTCGGACGGCAAAAAACATGATGATCGCAGCGGTGGCGGAGCGCAGAAAGACCTGTTCGGACACCGGGATCGCACCCGACAATCCCTTTATCAGGCCAGCCGAGAGGCCGAATGCCAAGACATGTCCAAGCATCCATCCGGACGCGGCCAACGTGTTGTCTTTCATTGGAAGAAGAGCCTCATTGGATGTGCGGCCATTTGGAGCGTGAGCGTGGAGGGGTGGTTTGACAGTCGGCGCCGGTAAACGTCTTCCCTCATGGGAAACTTCTACGAAAGCCAGAATTCCTTCTGGTGGTGATAGCGACCGACCTGGGGATTTTTCTCAGTGATTTTCGCATTCCATAATGCCTTCCCCGTATCGATCTTTCCACCCGTGAGCCAGGTGAAGGTTTCCAGATCAGTTTCATATTCGCTGGGATATTTGTATGAGAAAACTTCCTTCACCAAAATCGGGTCGATATCGTCAAACATAAGATCAAATAACTTTCCTCTCGGTTCCAGATCGATGATGAGATGAATGCGGTTGATATTTGAAAAATTGGTTACGGCATGCACGCGCCAGATGTCGAAAACCCAGGGGTGTCCGGCTTCCATATGGACATCGGTTCGGTCTTCCGGCCGGAGAACATTGCTTGTTTCCCAGATGTGGACCAGAACCTTCGGATCCGTGACAATCGGAATGTGGAGCCTGACTTTGTTATGCCAATTTGGTTGCAGATCGCGATGAGGCGTTATCTTGTGATTCGGCGGAATGGACGCGAAGCGCGTCCGATGAGGAGGCACTCCAAAAGAATAAACAACCTCTCTGGTGTACGGCAATTTGAGCAGATGCTCCGTCGGAATGAACGGAGGCAGAAGAGAGTTGTTCTGGCCTCCGGTGTCGTCAAGCAACGTCCCGTTTGTGCTTATCAGCGGAATGACGTCATGGCCGGTTTTATGGAATTCTTGCCGACTCCACGCTCTTCCATCCAATGAATTTATTTCTTCTAATATCCTTGCGCAGTCGATTGAAACCTGAAGCTTCTTAAATTTATAAGGAAGATGCATTTTACACCTTTTTTGAGAGTTAATAAAATTTCCAGGACGCATTCCATTCATGACGCGTACTTTTGGTAGAATAATTTTCCCGAAACTTCAACTTAACCAAAGTCGTATCGAATCGGAAACTCATATGTCTTTGCGCATAATTTCCTGTTCGCCAATGACCCGGCCTGCCCGCTGCCGCCGGTGCGACAGCGGGGCGCCACCGGTTTAAATCCCGGTTTTACCGCAGCCCCCTATCGTTGCCGGACCGCGTCTCTTCCACAAACCCGCCCCTCCACAAACCCGTCAGGACCCCCATGACCCTCACGGATCACGTCCGCAGCCGGTTCGGCCTGATCGGCGACATCGGCCTTGCGAACCGCGACGTGCTGTTCGCGGTCGGCATCCTGCTGGTGCTGGCGGTGCTGTTCCTGCCGGTGCCCTCCTGGTTCCTCGATCTCGGGCTGGCGCTGTCCTTCTCGGTCGCGGTGCTGGTGCTGATGGTGTCCTTGTGGATCCCGCGCCCGCTGGATTTCTCCTCCTTCCCCACGGTTCTTCTGGTCGTGACGATGCTGCGGCTGGCGCTGAACATCGCGTCCACCCGTCTGATCCTCAGCGAGGGGCACAACGGCCACGCCGCCGCCGGGCACGTCATCCAGGGCTTCAGCCAGTTCGTGATGGGCGGCAACTTCGTCATCGGCGTGGTGATCTTCTGCATCCTGGTGGTGATCAACTTCGTGGTCATCACCAAGGGCGCCACCCGCATCGCCGAGGTCGGCGCCCGCTTCACGCTCGACGCCATTCCCGGCAAGCAGATGGCGATCGACGCCGACCTCTCCGCCGGCATGATCGATGAGGCCGAGGCGCGGCGCCGCCGCAAGGAGCTGGAGGACGAAAGCACCTTCTACGGCGCGATGGACGGCGCCTCGAAATTCGTGCGCGGCGACGCGGTGGCCGGGCTGGTCATCACCGTCATCAATGTGCTGGGCGGCATGGCGATCGGCATCGCCCAGAAGGGGATGAGCTTCGAGCACGCCGCCTCGATCTACACCACGCTGACGGTGGGCGACGGGCTGGCGACGCAGATCCCGGCGCTGGTGGTCTCGCTGGCCGCCGGCCTGCTGGTCACCAAGGGCGGCAACATCGGGTCCGCCGAAAAGGCGGTGATCGACCAGCTTGGCGCCTATCCGAAGGCGCTGCTGGTGGCGTCCGGCCTGCTGGGGGCGCTGGCGATCACGCCCGGCCTGCCGATGGCGCCCTTCCTCGCCATCGGCGCCGCCTTCGCCGGTCTCGGCTGGTACGCGCCGCGCCGCAAGGCCCGCGCCGCAGCGCTGGCCAAGCTGGAGGAAAGCCGCAAGGCGCCTCCCGCCGTCGCGGAGGAGGCGGTGGAGGACATGCTGAAGGTGGACGAGGTGAAGGTGGAGGTCGGCAACCACCTCGTCCCGCTGATCCTCAACAAGAACGGTCCGCTGACCACCAAGGTGAAGACGCTGCGCAAGCGCTTCGCCACCGAATTCGGCTTCGTCCTGCCGTCGGTGCGCATCAAGGATTCCAGCTTCCTGGCGCCCAAGAGCTACGTCATCAGCATCATGGGGGTGGAGGCGGCGAAGGGCGAGGTGCGGCCCAAGCACCTGCTCGCCATCGACCCCACCGGCGGCGCCGTTCCCGACATCGCCGGCGACGCGACGCGCGAGCCGACCTTCGGCCTGCAAGCCAAATGGATCGACCCGGCCCGCCATGAGGAGGCGGTGGCGAAGGGCTACACCGTCGTCGATCCCGAAAGCGTCATCACCACCCATTTGACCGAGGTCATCAAGGACAACCTGTCCACCCTGCTGACCTTCGCCGCCCTGCAAAAGCTGATCGACGGTCTGGGCCGCGAGTACCAGAAGCTGATAAACGACATGGTGCCGAGCCAGATCTCGCTGGTCGTGCTCCAGCGCGTGCTGCAGCAGCTTCTGTCGGAACGGGTGTCGATCCGCAACCTGCCCGCCATCGTCGAGGCGGTGGCGGAGGCGGTCGGCTGGACCCGCCACATCACCCTGATCACCGAACATGTGCGGATGCGGCTGGGCCAGCAGATCCACCAGGGCTTGGCCGGCCCGGACGGCTTCGTCTCGGTCATCGCGCTCAGCCCGCGCTGGGAGCAGGCGCTGCTCGACAGCATCGTGGTGGAGGGCGACGACCGCCGCTTCGTCATGCCGCCCAGCCAGGTGCAGGAGTTCCTGACCGCCGTCCGCCTGAAAATCCAGAAGCACGCCACCTCGCAAATCTGGCCCGCCCTGCTGGTGGGGGCGGAGGCGCGGCCCTTCGTCCGCTCCCTGCTAGAGCGGGTCAGCCCGATGACGCCGGTGCTGAGCCATGCCGAGCTGCACCGCAAGGCGGCGCTCAAGACCGTCGATCAGGTGTAGCCGCCGATGGATACCCTGAGCCAGTTTCTGACGCTGGAGATCTACCGTGGCCTGCTGGTGCTGGCACGGGTGGCGGCGGCCATCGGTCTGCTGCCGGGCTTCGGCGAGGCGGCGGTGCCGATGCGGGTGCGGGCGGCGCTGGCGGTCATCGTGACGCTGGTGCTGCTGCCGGGGGTGGAGGGGCTGCCCGACCATATGCCGGACCAGCCGGTGGAGATGCTGCGGGCGCTGGCCGGCGAAACGCTGGTCGGCGCCTATCTCGGCCTCGGCGCCCGGCTGTTCATGGCGGCGCTCCAGACCACCGGCGCCCTGGCGGCCCAGGTGGTTGGCCTCAGCAACCCTTTCTCGATGGCGGCGGCTGGGTTCGAGGGCGGGTCGGTGCTGTCCGGCGTGCTGCTGATCGGCGGGCTGGCGCTGCTGTTCGCATCCGACGTGCATTACCTGATGATCGGCGCGCTGGCGCGGTCCTACGGCTCCTGGCCGGCGGGGGTGTTCCCCGACCTCGGCATGGTCGCCCAGCGCTTCGCCGAGCTGCTGGCGACCACCTTCCGGCTGGGGGTGGGGCTGGCGGCGCCCTTCATCCTCTATGGGCTGGTGGTCAATCTGGCCTTGGGGCTGGTCAACCGGGTGATGCCGGCGATGCCGGTCTATTTCGTCGCCACCCCCGGCGTTCTGATGATCGGCATGGGCCTGTTCATGGCGAGCGCCGGCGCGATGCTGACCGCCTTCGTCGCAGCGCTCGGCGGCTGGCTGTCGGGATCCTGACGCATGGCGGAGCAGGACGACGAGCAGAAGACCGAGGAACCGACAGAGAAGCGCCTGCGCGAGGCGGCGGAGAAGGGCGACGTCCCCCGCGCCCGCGACGTGGGATTGCTGTCGGCGATGGTCGCCGCCTGGATGATCGTGCTGATGGCGGTTCCCGGCGTCGCCGCGACCCTGTCGGCGCTGCTGCTGCCGCTGATCGAGAACCCGGACGACATCCGCATCGACGGCAGCGCCATCGACGTCATCCACAGCCTGTATTGGCTGATCGGCGGCGTCGCCGTGGCCCTGCTGCCGGTGCTGGGCATCCTGCTGGGTGGGGCGGTGGTGTCGGCGCTGGGGCAGGGGCAATTCGTCGTCGCCGCCGACCGCATCCGGCCGAAATGGTCGCACCTGTCGCCGGCGGCGGGCTGGAAGCGGATGGCCGGCCGTCCGGCGCTGGTCGAATTCGCCAAGAGCCTGGTCAAGCTCGCCATCATCAGCATCGCGGCGTGGAACGCGCTGGCGCCCTACATCGCATGGACGGAGGATACTGTGGGCATGGACGTCGCCGGATTGCCCGTGCTGCTGCGGGACGTGACCTTGCGGCTGCTGCTGGCGGTCCTGCTGGCGACCGTGCTGATGGCGGTGGTGGACGTGCTGTGGAACCGCCTGGAATGGCGCCGCCGCCTGCGCATGAGCCACCAGGAGATCAAGGACGAGTTCAAGCAGAGCGAGGGCGATCCCCACGCCAAGGCCCGCCTGCGCGACATCCGCCGCTCGCGCTCCAAGAAGCGGATGATGGCGAACGTCCCGCGCGCCACGGTGGTCATCACCAACCCCACCCATTTCGCCGTGGCGCTTGAATATGAGCGTGGCCGGACCGCCGCCCCGATCTGCCTCGCCAAGGGCGCCGACCTGATCGCGCTGCGCATCCGCGCCCTGGCCCAGGAGCACGGCATCCCCATCGTCGAGAACCCCCCGCTCGCCCGCGCCCTCCACGCCTCGGCCGAGGTCGACGCCACCATCCCGCTCCAGCATTATCAGGCGGTGGCGGAGGTCATCACCTATGTGCTGAAGCTGAAGGGCGGGCTGGCGCGGCGGGGGTGAGCGGGTGGGTGGACGTGCCCCCTGCCTCACAGCAGAGGATTGCCATTGCAATGTCGTTATCCGGCAGGCGCTTGCTCGCTCGCTTCCTCCAGGAAGCCAGAATCCTCAAGCGCCAGGTTTGCCATGTTGAAGCAATTGTCTTCGCAATGGACATAAAGCAGGTTTTTGACTTTATTCATGAAGTCGATCGGCTTGAGCGGCATTGAAACCAATGCGCATATTCCCGCATCCGCAATTTTTTGCGCCATTTTCGGCGTTACCGCGGAGCAGGTGATTGCGAATGGGATTATGGACATGTGCTTTGTTTTCGGCACTGGAATTGGGGTTCTTGTCTGGCGAAACCTGACCGTTTCCAAGAGTTGAAGCGCTTTCTCATGGATTGTGTCTGCATTTATGATGACAATGTCGATCTCATTCTCTGAAAGAAGCAAGAGAGCGTCTTCGGTGGAGAATGAACGGTAGATGTGCCTGAGCTTAAGACCAGAAAGGGTTCTTCCCATCAATTCGCTGGATGGGGCATTGTAGTCAACGATCAGAGCCGCGGCAGATTTAAAATTACATGCTTTTGTGCAAATGTTGCTCTCGATACCCATTGCTGCAAGGACCCGGATGTAAAGTTGTGTTGCCGAACTTTGGAAATCGGCTATTAAGATGTAATTAAGGAGTATCGGGGAAAACACTTATCTTTCTCAGCCGAAGCAATGGGAAAACCACCCGCAGGCGCCGTCCGCGATCCATCTCCGCAACTCTCCGATAGCTGCCAGATGGATTGTTCGCTGAACACTGTTCCATGCCGTTCCATCTTCCGGCGATCCCCGCCCTGTCCCGAGGCGAGGGAGGAGGCCGTTCGCGATGGCACTCTTGCCATCCCGCCAGCCGCGTGCCAGGAACGGAGCAGCCAGCCCGTGACGTGATGGGGGATCCCGATGCCGCCGCTTTCCGCCAAGCCCGCCGTTAAAGCCGCAGCGCCCAAATCGGCTGCCGGGTCGCTGGCCGGCTTCTGTTCCTGGGCGGCTGAGGACGGCGTGCGGGTCTATCTGCGCCCGGTCGGCCTGATGCCGATCGCCGCCTGGGCCAAGGGTGCTGCGGTGCCGCTGGCCGGCGGGCGCTTCGCCTTCTCCACAGCCGAACTGATCGTCCGCGATGCCGGTTCCCGCATCGACCGCGCCTTCGCGCCGCTGTCGGAGATCATGGCCTGGGGCTGGGAACGCTCGCGCGCGGTGGCGGAGGCGCTGGACCGCCAATTGGGCGCCCTGACCCGCGCCCGCGCCCCCTTCGCCGGGCTGTCGTCCGATCGGCCGCAGATCATGGGCATCGTCAACGTCACGCCGGACAGCTTCTCCGACGGCGGCGATTTCCTCGACCCCAGCGCCGCCATCGCCCATGGCGAGGCGATGCTGGCGGCCGGCGCCGACATCCTCGACATCGGTGGCGAGTCCACCCGCCCCGGCGCCGACCCCGTCCCGCCGGAGGAGGAGGAGCGGCGCGTCCTGCCGGTCATCCGCCATTTCGCCGCGAAGGGTGCCGCCGTCTCGGTCGACACCCGCCATGCCCGGGTGATGGAGTCCGCCGCCGCGGCCGGCGCACGCATCGTCAACGACATCGCCGGCCTGTCCGATCCGCAGGCCCTTCCGGTGGTGGCGCGCGCCGCCACCCCGGTGGTGGTGATGCACATGCAGGGCGAGCCCGGCACCATGCAGGCCAACCCGACCTACCGCGACGCGGCACTCGACGTGTTCGACTGGCTGGAGGAGCGGATCGCCCGCTGTGTCGCGGCCGGCGTGACCCCGGAGCGCATCGCCGTCGACCCCGGCATCGGCTTCGGCAAGACGACGGAGCACAATCTGGAGATCCTGCGCCACACCACGCTGTACCACGCGCTTGGCTGCACGGTGTTGATCGGCCTGTCGCGCAAGGGCTTCATCGGCCGGCTGTCGCGCGGGGAGCCACCGAAGGAGCGGTTGCCCGGCTCGCTCGCCGCCGGGCTGGAGACGCTGAACCAGGGCGCGCAGATTCTGCGCGTCCACGATGTCGCCGAGACGGCGCAGGCCCGCGCCTTGTGGGAGGGGTTGCATCCCCGGTAAGGGCCGCGACTGCGGCCCCGCAGGCCCATGCCTCTCGTAGGCAAGCGGCCGGACGGCCGCGCCCGCCGACCGAGGGCAAAGATGAATCACCTGTAACCCTTTCGCGCAGCCGCCGATGGGACCTTGACCCGGCCCGGCTGCCGGGTGAAGAAACATCCTAAGCTTGTTGTTTCCGGCCTCCGGTCCGACATCCGGGCTTGGAAACGGTTCCTGCACGAGGTTCTCATGACGCGACACCTGTTCGGCACCGACGGCATCCGTGGCACCGCCAACATCGACCCGATGACCGCCGAAACGGCCCTGCGCGTGGCGATGGCGACCGCGTTGCAGTTCCGCCGCGGCGACCATCGCCACCGGGTGGTGATCGGCAAGGACACCCGCCTGTCCGGCTATCTGCTGGAACCGGCGCTGACCGCCGGCTTCATCTCGATGGGGATGGACGTGGTGCTGGTCGGCCCGCTGCCGACCCCGGCGGTCGCCATGCTGACCCGCTCGCTCCGCGCCGACATGGGCGTCGTGATCTCCGCTTCGCACAATCCCTATCAGGACAACGGCATCAAGCTGTTCGGCCCCGACGGCTACAAGCTGTCGGACGAGGTCGAGGCGGCGATCGAGCGGCGCATGGCGCTGCCCTTCGCTCCCGACCTTGCCGCGCCGGCCGATCTCGGCCGCGCCAGCCGGCTGGACGACGCCACCGGCCGCTACATCGAATATGTGAAGAACACCTTCCCGCGCGGCCTGCGGCTCGACGGGCTGAAGATCGTCGTCGATTGCGCCAACGGCGCCGCCTACAAGGTGGCGCCCAAGGTGCTTTACGAGCTGGGGGCCGACGTGGTCCCGGTCGGCGTCACCCCCGACGGCACCAACATCAACAAGGGCTGCGGCGCCACCGCCACCCAGACCCTGCAGGAACAGGTGGTCGCCCATGGCGCCCATCTCGGCATCGCGCTCGACGGCGATGCCGACCGCCTCATCATGGTCGACGAGGCCGGGCGCCCGATCGACGGCGACCAGCTGATGACCCTGATCGCCACCTCCTGGGCGCGGTCGCAGACGCTCCGCGGCGGCGGCGTCGTCGCCACCGTCATGTCCAACCTGGGGATGGAGCGCCATCTCGGCGGGCTCGGCCTGCATCTGGCCCGCACGCCGGTCGGCGACCGCTATGTCGTCGAGATGATGCGCGAGCACGGCTACAACGTCGGCGGCGAGCAGTCGGGCCATGTCGTGCTGTCGGATTATTCGACCACCGGCGACGGGCTGATCGCCGCCTTGCAGGTGCTGGCGGTGCTGATCCAGGCCGACGGCCGGTCGGCCAGCGAGGTCTGCCGCGTGTTCGATCCGGTGCCGCAGAAGCTGACCAACGTCCGTTTCTCCGTCGGGACCAGGCCGCTGGAGGACGCCACCGTCCAGCAGGCGATCAAGGACGGCGAGGCGCGTCTGGCGTCGGGCGGCCGCCTGCTGATCCGCAAGTCGGGCACCGAACCACTCATCCGCGTGATGGCGGAAGGCGACGATGCGGCGCTGGTCCACAGCGTGGTCGCCGACATCGCCGAGGCCATCCAGGCCAGCGCCGCCCGCAGCCTGGAGGCCGCACAATGAGCGACAGCACCATCACTGGCCGTGTCCTGATCGTCGCCGGGTCGGATTCCGGCGGCGGCGCCGGAATCCAGGCCGACATCAAGGCGGTGAGCGCGCTCGGCGCCTATGCCATGACCGCCATCGCCGCGCTGACGGCGCAGAACACCACCGGCGTCTATGGCGTGGTGCCGGTCGACCCGGCCTTCGTCGCCTTGCAGATGAAGCTGGTGCTTGAGGATATCGGTGCCGACGCGGTGAAGATCGGCATGCTCGCCAACGCCCCCGTCATCGAGGCGGTGGCGGCGGAGTATGAGGCGCGCGCCGTCAACGTGCCGCTGGTGCTCGATCCGGTGATGATCGCCAAGAGCGGCCATCACCTGCTCGACCCCGACGCCGTTCTGACCCTGCGCAAGCGCCTGCTGCCGCTGGCCGAGGTGGTGACGCCCAACCTGCCGGAGGCGGAGGCGCTGACCGACCTGCCGATCCGCGACCTCGACGACATGCGCCGCGCCGCCGAGCTGATGCTCAGCTTCGGTCCGAAAGCGGTGCTGCTGAAGGGCGGCCATCTGGAGGACGACACCCTCTACGACCTTCTGCTGACGGAAGAGGGCGAGACGGTGTTCCAGGGCAAGCGGGTGCACACCCCGCACACCCACGGCACCGGATGCACCCTGTCGTCCGCCATCGCCGCCGGTCTGGCCCAGGGCCTGAACACCCGCGACGCGGTGGCGCGGGCGCGGCGCTATGTCGAGACGGCGATCCTGACCGCCCCCGGCTTCGGCCACGGCCACGGTCCGCTCAACCACCTGCACACGGTGCGGGAGTTTTCGTGAGGGGCAGGGGCGGGCGCCCCGTCACGGCACCCGCTTCTTCTCCAGCTTGCGCGCCAGCGTGCGCCGGTGCATGCCGAGCCGCCTTGCCGTCTCGGAGATGTTGAAGTTCGTCTCCACCAGCGTTTCGTGGATGCGCTCCCACTCCAGATTCTTGATCGAGGTGGTGCGGACGGCCGGTGCTATCGAGGTGTCGCCTTCGATGCGGTCGAAGGCCGCCTCGATGTCGTCGGTGTTGGACGGCTTGGCCAGATAATGGCAGGCGCCCAGCTTGATCGCCTCCACCGCGGTGGCGATGCTGGCGAAGCCGGTCAGCACGACGATGCGGGTCTCCTCGTCCGCCTCGTGCAGTTCCTTCACGCATTCCAGCCCCGACCCGGTGGCGAGCTTGAGGTCGATCACCGCATAGTCGGGGTCGACCGTCTGCAAAAGCTCGCGCATCTCCTCCAACCCGGCGCAGGCATGGACCTCGTAACCGCGGCGCTCGAAGGACCGCCGCAGCGCGCGGGCGAAGGACACGTCGTCCTCGACGATCAGCAGGGTGCGCAGGATCTCTTCTTCCACCTCAGTCGTCTCCATCGGCGCCTCCCGGCGACAGGGCGGACAGCGGCAGGGTCAGCGTCACGGTGGCGCCGCCGCCCGGCCGGTTCTTGGCCGAAACCGTGCCCCCCAGCTTGCGCAGCACATTCATCACCAGGAACAGGCCGAGCCCGCTGCCCGGCCGCTTCTTGGTCGAGCGGTAGGGCTTGCCCAGCTCCTCCAGGATGGCGGGGTCGAAGCCGGGGCCGCGGTCGTTGACCGCCACCACCAGATTGTCGCCCTGGCGCAGCGCCGCGACGCCGATCCAGCCCGGCGAGGCCTCCAGCGCATTGTCCAGCACGTTGAACAGCACCTGCTTCAGCGCGAGGTCGGCGATCATCCGCTCCTGCGGGCCGACGGTGTTGTCATAATCGAAGCGGCCGGGTGAGCGGCTGGACAGCCAGTCCTCCACCAGCCCGTCGAGGAAGCCCTTCACCGTCGTGCGCACGGTGCCTTCGCCACGCGCCTCGCCCGAGGACAGCAGGATGCCCGAGACGATGGCCTTGCAGCGGTCGATCTGGTTCTGCATTTCCGCCATCTCGTCGGCCAGATCGGGATCGGACTTCAGAGCCGGCATGCGGCGCCAGTCGTTGAGGATCACCGACAGGGTGGCGAGCGGGGTTCCCAGCTCATGCGCGGCACCCGATGCCAGCAGACCCATGCGGACGATGTGGGCTTCTTCCATCGAGCGCTGGCGCAGTTCGGCCAGATAGGCGTCGCGGGCGCGCAGGTTGCGGTTGATCTGGGTGAGGAAGGGCACCAGCAGGCTCGCCGCCAGCACGAAGCAGATGAACATGCCCTGGATGTGCAGGCTGAACAGTTCGCCCTCATAGGCGGGCGGCAGGGGAAGCGGCTGGTGGGTGCCGATCAGCCAGGTGAAGCCGGCGGTCGCCACCAGCACCAGCGCCCAGGCCGACCACGCCTCCAGCAGGACGGCCCCCAGCGCCACCTGAAGAAGATACAGCGAGATGAAGGGGTTGGAGGCGCCGCCGCTGAGATAGAGCTGCAGGGTCAGCGCCCAGACGTCGATCAGCAGCTCCAGGAAAAGCTGGGTGTTGGAAACGGAGGCGCTGCGGCGGATCTGGATCAGGCTGGCGATGTTCAGCGCCACCAGCACGAAGATCACCGCCGTCATCGGCAGCAGCGGCAGGCGGATGCCCATCTGGGCATGGACGATCAGGATCGTCACGATCTGCCCGACGACGGCAAGCCAACGCAGCTGCACGAGCAGGAACAGGTTTTTGCGGTCGGTGGAGTCGCGCACGAAAGACGTCCTGTTCCTCGCCCGGTTCATCAGCACATCGACTTATATAGAGAGTTACCGGCGGGAGGGGAGATTTGGAGTCTCCGTGCGATTCACGTCTGGCGCCGCCGCATCTCGCTGCGGATGACGAACAGGACCGCGCCGATCAGCATCAGGTCGAGCGCGAACCAGGTCAGCGCATAGCCGAGATGGCTGTTGGGGAAGCTGACCACCGTCAGCCCGCCCACCGGCCAGCCGCCGGGATTGCGGGTGCCGTCGGCGTCTATGAAGTATGGGGCGACATCGTTCAGCCCCGACGCCCCGGCGATGGCGGCGACGTCGCGGGAATACCAGCGCCCGGCGGGCGGGTCGTTGCTGCGCAGGAAGCCGCCCTTCGGTTCGCTGATGCGCAGCAGGCCGGTGACGGTCACCTCGCCTTGCGGCTGGGCGTCGGCGCGGGTCGCGGGGTCGCGCCTTTCCGGCGGCACGAAGCCGCGGTTGACCAGAACGGTGAAGCCGCGGTCGCTGACCAGCGGGGTCATCACCCAGAAGCCGCCGCCCAGGTCGCTGACGGCCTGGACCAGCGTTTCACGGTCGTTCATGAGCCGGCCGGTGACGGCCACCCGGCGGTATTCGTCCGAGGCGGCGGTGACCGAAGCCCAGGACTCCGGTCCGGGAGCGGGGACGGCGGAAGCATGGATGCGGGCGTCCACCCGCTCGATCAGGTCGAGCTTCCACACCCGGCGTTCGAGCTGCCAGATGCCGAGCGACGTCAGGCCGGCGATCCCGGCCAGGGCCAGAAGGCCGAAGAGGGCCAGCGCCCAGACCGGGCGGGCCCTCTTCCCCGAACCGCCCGCGGAGGGCGCGGACGGCAGTCCGGTCACGGCATCTTGCTCATGTCGTGGCTCATGCCGGGCATCATGTTGTGGTTCATGTGGTACATCACCCACAGCGAACCCGAGAACATGATGACGACGACGATGATCGTGAAGATCATCGCCAGCATCGACCAGCCGCCTTCGGCGCGGCCGTTCATGTGCAGGAAGTAAACCATGTGGACGATGATCTGGACGACGGCCAGCGCCAGGATCACGACCGTGGTGGTCGTGGTGTCCAGCGTGCCGTTCATCACCAGCCAGAACGGAATGACCGTCAGGATCACCGACAGGACGAAGCCGATCATATAGCTGCCGAAGGTGCCGTGGGCGCCTTCGGGGTGGCCGTGATCGTCATGGCCCCCATGGCCGTGCCCGTGATCGGCGTGGTGGTCGCTGTGCGCGTGGGTGCTCATCGCAGCGCTCCCATCAGATAGACGTAGGTGAAGACGCCGATCCAGATGACGTCCAGGAAGTGCCAGAACATGCTGAGGCACATCAGGCGCCGGCGGTTGGCCGGGATCAGGCCGCGGCGGGCGACCTGCACCATCAGCGTCACCAGCCACACGCTGCCGAAGGTGACGTGCAGACCGTGGGTGCCGACCAGCGTGAAGAAGGACGACAGGAAGGCGCTGCGCCACGGGCCGGCGCCCTCATGGATCAGGTGCGCGAACTCGAACAGTTCGATGCCGAGGAAGGCGAGGCCGAACAGCAGCGTGATGAACAGCCAGCCCTGGGTCTGGCCGGTGCGGCCCTTCTCCATCGCCAGCATAGCGAAGCCGTAGGTGATGGAGGACAGCAGCAGCATGGAGGTGTTCAGCGCCACCAGCGGCAGGTCGAACAGCTCCTTCGGCGTCGGGCCGGCGGCGTAGCTGGTGCCCAGCACGCCGTAGGTCGCGAACAGCACCGCGAAGATGAGGCAGTCGCTCATCAGGTAGATCCAGAAGCCGAGCGCGGTGCTGGCTCCCTCGTGGGCGTGCTCGTCCGTCACATGGAAGACGGGCGGGGTGGCGCCGCGCGGGGTGTCGTGCCCCGCGTGGCCGCCATGCATGGCTTCAACGGTCGTCGTCATGCTTTACACCTGTCCGGAGAGCAGACGGGTCCGCTCGCTCTCGGTCCGCACCACCTCATCCACCGGGATGTGGAAGTCACGGTTGTAGTTGAAGGTATGGTTGATGGCGACCGCCAGCAGGCCGATGAAGCTCAGCGCCGCCAGCCACCAGATGTGCCAGATCAGACCGAAGCCGAGCGCGGTGCTGATCCCGGCCAGGATGATGCCGGTGCCGGTGTTGCTGGGCATGTGGATCGGGCGGAAGCCGTCGAGCGGACGGGCGTAGCCGCGCTTCTTCATGTCCCACCAGGCATCGTTTTCATGGATGACCGGGGTGAAGGCGAAGTTGTAGTCCGGCGGCGGCGAGGAGGTCGCCCACTCCAGGGTGCGGCCGCCCCACGGGTCGCCGCTGACGTCGACCAGCTGCTTGCGCTTCAGGACGCTCACGGCGATCTGGATCAGGAAGGAGCCGATGCCGAGCGCGATCAGGACAGCGCCGAAGGCGGCGATCTGGAACCAGATCTGCAGCGACGGATCCTCGAACACGCGCAGGCGGCGGGTGACGCCCATCAGGCCCAGGACATAGAGCGGCATGAAGGCGAAGTAGAAGCCGATCACCCAGAACCAGAAGGACATCTTGCCCCAGAACGGATCCAGGCGGAAACCGAAGGCCTTCGGCCACCAGTAGTAGATGCCGGCGAACAGGCCGAACAGCACGCCGCCGATGATGACGTTGTGGAAGTGGGCGATCAGGAACAGGCTGTTGTGCAGGACGAAGTCGGCCGGCGGGACCGCCAGCAGCACGCCGGTCATGCCGCCGATGACGAAGGTCAGCATGAAGGCGATGGTCCACATCATCGGCAGCTCGAACCGGATGCGGCCGCGGTACATGGTGAACAGCCAGTTGAAGATCTTCGCACCCGTCGGGATCGAGATGATCATCGTCGTGATGCCGAAGAAGGAATTCACGCTCGCGCCGGAGCCCATGGTGAAGAAGTGGTGCAGCCACACCAGGTAGGACAGGATGGTGATGACGACGGTCGCGTAGACCATCGAGGTGTAGCCGAACAGCTTCTTGCCGCAGAAGGTGGCCGTCACTTCGGAGAAGATGCCGAAGCAGGGCAGGATCAGGATGTAGACTTCCGGATGGCCCCAGATCCAGATCAGGTTCACGTACATCATGGGGTTGCCGCCCATGTCGTTCGTGAAGAAATGCGTGCCGACATAGCGGTCCAGCGACAGCAGGACCAGAACGGCGGTCAGGATCGGGAAGGAGGCGACGATCAGGACGTTGGTGCAGAGCGAGGTCCAGGTGAAGACCGGCATCTTCATCATGGTCATGCCGGGGGCGCGCATCTTCACGATCGTGCAGATCAGGTTGATGCCCGACAGCGTCGTTCCGACGCCCGCCACCTGCAAGGCCCAGATGTAATAGTCGACGCCGACGTCCGGGCTGGCCTCCAGCCCCGACAGCGGCGGATAGGCCAGCCAGCCGGTGCGCGCGAACTCGCCGATGAACAGCGAGGCCATGATCAGCACGGCGCCGCCGACGGTCATCCAGAAGCTGAAATTGTTCAGGAACGGGAAGGACACGTCGCGGGCGCCGATCTGCAGCGGCACGACATAGTTCATCAGGCCCGTCACGAACGGCATCGCGACGAAGAAGATCATGATCACGCCGTGGGCGGTGAAGACCTGATCGAAATGGTGCGCGTTGAGATAGCCCTCGCTGCCGTTGAAGGCGATGGCCTGCTGGGCGCGCATCATGATGGCGTCGGCGAAGCCGCGCAGCAGCATGATGAGGCCCAGGATCATGTACATGATGCCGATGCGCTTGTGGTCGACGGTGGTGAACCACTCCTTCCACAGATAGCCCCACAGCTTGAAATAGCTGAGGGCGGCGACCAGCGCGATGCCGCCGAGCATCACCGCGAAGAAGGTCGCGACGACGATCGGCTCGTGATAGGGGAAGGACTCCAGGCTGAGGCGCCCGAAGAGGAAGGTCGTCAGTGTCTCAAGCATGCCGGTGTGCCCAATCAGGGATTGGCCAGCCGCTGCGGCCCGGCCTGGACGGCGGACGCGCTGATCGGCGTGACGGTGGGGCGCTGCACGGCGCCCGAGTTTGCGGCGGCTTCAACCGCCTCGGCGACGGTGCACAGGCCGGTCGGCTGCGTATCCGGGAAACCGGCCAGCGTGTTGGCCCGCAGGATGGCGTCGGCCGCGGCCTTGCCGCCGGCGTTCAGCCCGCCGGCGCGGTCGATGGCGGCCATGTCGCTCACGCACATGGTGCCGGGACGCACGCACAGGTTCACCACGGCGTTGAACAGCTTCGGATCGACGGTGCCGTAATGCTGGACCGGAACCGCCTCGCTCGGCTTCTCCAGCGCCAGATAGGCGTTGCGGTCGAGCGAGCCGCCCGACGACTTCACCTTGGACACCCAGCCGTCGAAATCCTGGTTCGACAGGCCGAGGAAGGCGAAGCGCATGTGCGAGAAGCCGGCGCCGCTGTAGTTGGACGAGAAACCCTTGTAGGTCCCCGGCTCGTTGATCACGGCGTGGAGCTTCGTCTCCATGCCCGGCATGGCGTAGATCATGCCGGCCAGCGCCGGAACATAGAAGGAGTTCATCACCGTCGAGGCGGTGAGGCTGAAGCGGATCTGCCGGTCGACCGGGGCCGCCATCTCGTTCACCGACGCGATGCCGTATTCCGGATAGACGAACAGCCATTTCCAGTCGAGCGCCACCACCTGCACGTCCAGCGGCTTGGCGCCGGCGGCGACGGGCTTGTCCGATGCGATGCGGTCGAGCGGACGGTAGGGGTCGAGCTTGTGGGTGGTCACCCAGGTGATGGCACCCAGGCAGATGATGATCAGCAGCGGGGCGGCCCAGATCACCAGTTCAAGCTGCGTCGAATGGTCCCAGTCCGGTTCGTAGCGGGCCGTGTTATTGGACTGACGGTAACGCCAGGCGAACAGCACGGTAAGCGCCATGACCGGGACGATGATCAGAAGCATCAGCAGGGTGGAGATGACCACAAGGTCTCCCTGCTGGCTCGCAACGTCGCCGGCCGGGTTCAGCACGACCAGGTTGCAGCCACTCAACGCCGCCATCACTGGCAGCAGGGCGATTGCGCGATAACGGCTCAAGGCAGGACCTGTATCAAAGGTTTGCTTTGGGGAGACAGCTAACGTCCATGCCCCAGCGGCGACATTGGACAATTTGTCCAATGCCCCGACTCCTGCGCGCTTGACAGATCACCGACTGTTGCGGTGACATATTGTATGATCTGCGGATCATCGCAAGCGAAATTACGCAGCCGGGGCCGACATGATGACTTCATCGATTACGGCGGTTGAACGGGATGCGAGGCTGGTGAATGCGCGGCATCACGGGGTCAATCCCGGAGAGATCGCCATCGGCGTAATCATCGGACGGACGTCCGAGTTCTTCGACTTTTTCGTCTACGCCATCGCTTCCGTGATCGTTTTCCCGAAGCTGGTGTTCCCCTATGTCGATCCGCTGACCGGGACCTTGTGGTCTTTCGCCATCTTCGCGCTGGCCTTCGTCGCGCGGCCGATCGGCACCTTCATCTTCATGGCCATCGACGAGAATTACGGGCGCAGCGCCAAGCTGACCATCGCCCTGTTCCTGCTGGGCATTTCCACCGTGGCGCTGGCCTTCCTGCCCGGATATGAGTCGATCGGCGTCGCCGCCGCGTGGCTGCTGGCGCTGTCGCGCATCGGCCAGGGCGTGGCACTGGGCGGGACCTGGGACGGTCTGGCCTCGCTGCTGGCGATGAACGCGCCGGAGAACAGGCGCGGCTGGTACGCGATGATCCCGCAGCTGGGTGCGCCCATCGGCCTGATCGTGGCGAGCGGCCTGTTCGCCTACATGGTCAACAGCCTGTCGGCCGAGGATTTCTTCGCCTGGGGCTGGCGCTATCCCTTCTTCGTCGCCTTCGCCATCAATGTGGTGGCCCTGTTCTCCCGCCTGCGGCTCGTACAGACGCCGGAGTTCGAGCGCCTGTTCCTGAACCGCGAACTGCAGCCGGCGCCCGTGGTCGAGACGTTGCAGGTGGAAGGCAAGCGCGTGGTGATCGGCGCCTTCGCCCCGCTGGCGAGCTTCGCCCTGTTCCACATGGTCACCGTCTTCCCGCTGTCCTGGATCTTCCTGAACGCGAATCAGGAGACCGGCGTCTTTCTGATGATCGAGGTGATCGCCGCCGTCTTCGGCACGCTCGCCATCATCGCTTCGGGCTACATCGCCGACCGGGTGGGGCGGCGCACGCTGCTCGGCACCTGTGCTGCGGCGATCGCGGTGTTCAGCGGCTTCGCCCCGATGCTGCTCGACGGCGGCAAGATCGGCGAGCTGGTGTTCATGGTGCTGGGCTTCGTCATCCTCGGCCTGTCCTTCGGCCAGTCGTCGGGGTCGGTGGCGTCGGGCTTCAGCCAGCAATACCGCTACACCGGGTCGGCGATGACCTCCGATCTGGCCTGGCTGTTCGGCGCCGGTTTCGCGCCTTTCGTCGCCCTGTTCCTGTCCAGCCATTTCGGGCTGATCGCATCCGGCCTCTATCTGCTGTCGGGCGCGGTCTGCACGCTGGTGGCCTTGAAGATCAACAAGACGCTGTCGTCCTGACCGACCGCCTTTACGGTGGAACCCCCCTCTCCCCCGGGGAGAGGGCATCCGGGACAGAAGCGCGTTGACGGTCAGCCGGCCGGCTGGCCAGGAGCGGACGAGGCCGGCGGCGCGCAGTTCCGGCAGGGCGCAGCCGACCTGCTCAGCCGACAGCCCGGTCGCCTCGACCAGGGCGGGGCAGGTCTGCGGTCCACTCTTCAAAGCTGCAAGGATAGCGGCGGATGTCCCGGACGCGGCCAGCGACTCGGCCGGGCGCGGTGGAGTCCGGCCGCGGGTGGCGGCGATCATGACCGCGAGTGCCCGCAACTGGCCTTGTCGGTGCATGTCCTCACCGCCAAGATCGTCGCGCAGGCTCAATGCCGTGTGGCAGCGGGCAACGGTGTGGGCGAGGGCGGCGAGGTCGTCCCTTCGGTTCGCCACCATGGCGGCCACCGCCTCCTGCGCCAGAGTCTCCAACTCGGCATCCGCGACCGCCCAGTCCCGCCGCCCGATGGCGTCGAGCAGGTCGTCGCCCACTCTTTGCAATGCCGGGCCGAGCGCGCTCATTCCCCCTTCTCCGCATCGGGCAGGGCGGGCCAGTCGGCTGGCGTCCAGCGGGCCTGGACATGGCCGGGCGCCGGATCGGACAGCGGCAGCGTCAGGCACTGGATGTGCGGGGCGCCGGCCTCGCTCGCCCGCGGCTGGAACAGCAGGGCGACGCCGCAGTCCTCGATCACCTTGTCCTCTTCGCCGTTGGCGCGGCAATAGCGGTTGAAGCGGTGCGACAGCGCCATGCTGTTGGCGACGATCACCCGGCAAGACCCGGCGCGTGACGAGGCCGCTCCCTCCTTGGCCTGCCACCGCTCTGTGGTCAGCCCGCTGTCCATCACCGGCGTGACCAGCCAGTCGACCATCATGCCGGAGGCGATCCAGGCGCTGGGCTCCGTCCGCCCCAGATCCTCGCAGATGGCGACGGCGAGCCGGCCGAGGTCGGGCAGCTCGAACAGGGTGAAGCGGTCGCCGGTTCCGATGTCCTCGCGCGCGCAGTCCAGCAACCGGCCATTGCGGTCGCGCAGGTCGTAGGAGCGGCACTGGTCGCTGTCGAGATCCCAGCAATGCAGCTTGGTCTGGCTGCCGGTCATCCGGCCGCAGCGGTCGAGCAGGATCGCGCGGTTGCGCGGCCGTCCGGCCACCCCCTCCTTCACGCCGACCAGGGCATAGCGGATCGGGCCGTCCACCGCCTGGGCGCGCAGGGCCTGCTGGATCGCGGACAGGGTGTCGGCTCCGGCGGAGACTTCGGGAAACAGGATGAACGTCGCCCCCTGCGCCGCCAGCCCGTTGACGGCGTCGGCGGCGCGGCGGCTCAAATCGCGTGGGGCGGGGTCGTACCAGTCCTCGCCGTCGCGGCGGAATTGGTGGATGGCGAGGTCGTCCTCGGCTTGCGCCAGAGGAACCACGCCGACGACCGGCGTCCAGGCCGGATCGCTCGGATCCTGGTCGGACACCGTGGCGATGCGGCGGTATTCCACGGCGATGCGGCGGTCCGGGTCGCCCTTGCGTTCGGCCTCGATTGTCAGGATCGGGGGGACGACGAGCAGGCTGGCGAACAGATCGACGGGATCGAACGCTTCGGACCCGGCATCCGGTGGCGCCGTCTCGCGGATGTTCATCGCCCGGCCGAGCAGGCCGGGGCGCAGGATCAGTTGCCCGTCGGCCGGATCGGCATTGAAACGCCCGTCGCGGTTCAGTCGCCATCGTGCCTCCAGCCGCTCGCCCGGAAGAGGATCGTCGGCCCGGAAATCGTAGCGGGAGGCCAGCGGCGCGAACCAGACGTCGATCGCCTGCGCCGCCGCCAGGGTCCGGTCCAACCGCGATCCGGCCCACGCCTCCAGCGCCGGAATACCGGTCCGCAGCCGCTCCGCCGCCTCGTCGGCCAGGTACCCGGCGCGTGCGTGGTCCGCCTCCAGCCCACGGGCCAGGGTGCGGACCTCGTCGCGCCGTTCCAGCAACCGGCGCCACAGCTCCATGAACAGGTCGGCCGGATGCGTCATCGCTGTCAGGAACTTGCGGACTGGCCGGCCGCCGGCTGGAACTGCAGGATCTTCGGCGTCCGCATGTCCTCGCCGATGGGGGCGTCGCCGGCGGCGCCGCGCATGGCGGAGACCGGGCGGGGGAAGCCGCTGCGGTCGCTGTAGTCCGGCACCGGCAGGCTGCGGTAATAGGCCTCCTCCCGGTGCAGCTTCTGGACGCAGACCACGTCGAGCACCGTCGTCGCCATCACCGCGCCGAAGGCGATGCGGGCGTTGCCGGCGCGCGGGTTGTCTTGAGATCCAGGGGCCATGCCCGCCGCCAGCGTCCCCATGTCGACGGCGTCGCCGGCGATGCGGCTCCAGATCCAGGGCTTCGGATCGCCGAGCGCCAGCAGGCCGACGCCGGCGGTGATCTCCCGCACGCCATAGGCGCGGATCAGGGCGGTCTTGTCCTCCATCCCCATCCAGCGGGCGAGGCTGCGGCCGGCCATCAGCTCGGCGACGCCGAGGCCGATGCTGAACCAGCCCAGTCCGCGGGCGAGATTGTCTCCGGCCGAGGAGCGGTCGTAATAGGCCATGTCGTCACCTCAGGGCTTGAGAACCACCTTGATGCAGCCGTCCCGCTTGTCGCGGAAGGTCTTGTACATCTCGGGGCCCTGGTCGAGCGGAACGGTGTGGGTGATGACGAAGGACGGGTCGATCTGCCCCTCCTGGATCCGGTTCAGCAGATCGTCGGTCCAGCGGTTGACGTGGGTCTGGCCCATGCGCCAGGTCAGTCCCTTGTTCATCGCCATGCCGAAGGGCAGCTTGTCGATCAACCCGCCATAGACGCCGGGGATCGACAGGGTGCCGGCCGGGCGGCAGACATAGATCATCTCGCGCAGCACATGGGCGCGGTCCGATTCCAGCATCAGCGCCTGCTTGGCCCGGTCCATCATGCTGTCGAGCGTGGCGGTGGCGTGCGCCTCCATGCCGACGGCGTCGATGCATTTCTCCGGACCCTTGCCGCCGGTCAGCTCGTTCAGCCGTTCGACGACGCTGTCCTCCTCGAAATTGATGGTGATGGCGCCGCCGGCCTTCGCCATCGCCAGCCGTTCCGG
Organism: Azospirillum sp. TSH100; assembly: GCF_004923295.1. Classification (NCBI taxonomy): domain Bacteria; kingdom Pseudomonadati; phylum Pseudomonadota; class Alphaproteobacteria; order Rhodospirillales; family Azospirillaceae; genus Azospirillum; species Azospirillum sp. TSH100. Next base: position 20,409 of record NZ_CP039639.1, on the reverse strand, counting down.
CACCCGGTCGATGGCGATCACCTGTCTGGCGCCGAGCAGGATGGCGCTGCGGATCGTCATCTGCCCGACCGGGCCGCAGCCCCAGATCGCCACGCTGTCGGTCGGCTGGATGTCGCACTGGGCGGCGGCCTGCCAGCCGGTGGGGAAGATGTCGCCGAGGAACAGCACCTGCTCGTCGGTCAGCCCGTTGGGGATCTTGATGTGGGTGCGGTCGGCCATCGGCACCCGCACATATTCGGCCTGACCGCCGGCATAGCCGCCGGTCAGGTGGGTGTAGCCGAACAGCCCGGCGGTGGTGTGGCCGAAGACCTTGTCGGCCAGCGCCTTGTTGCGGTTGGAGCGCTCGCAGACCGAATAGTTGCCGCGCTTGCACTGGTCGCACTCGCCGCACCAGATGGTGAAGGGCACCACCACCCGCTCGCCGATCTTCAGCGCGCTCTTGGCGTCGGCGCCGACCTCCACCACCTCGCCCATGAACTCATGGCCGACGATGTCGCCCTTCTCCATGCCCGGCATGACATGGTCGTGCAGGTGGAGGTCGGAGCCGCAGATGGCGCAGGTCGTCACCTTGACGATGGCGTCGCGCGGATGCTCGATCTCCGGGTCCGTGACCGTGTCGCAGCGGATGTCGTTGGCGCCGTGCCAGACCAGTGCTCTCATGGACGTCTTTCCTCTTCGGCCACCTCGTTGGTAGCCTGGGCAACAGGGCCGGCCGACGGAGCGTTCCGCCGCCGGCCGGCCCCTTGTCTTCAGGGGAAAGTCAAAGGATCAGTGCCTTCTCGCGGGCGACGCCGCCGGACATGATGGCGGTCTGGCCGTCGTCCAGGCTGTTGCGCAGGGCCGGGAAGTCGATCTCCTCCTCCTGCCGGATGTGTCCGTCGATGATGCGTTTCAGATCCAGGGCGACGGCGAGCCAGCGCGGGTCGTCCTTCGGCGTCCGTTCCAGAATGAACAGGTGCATCTTGATCTCGGCATGCTCGCCGTAGAGATGCCTGGCGTCCTCCTCCTTCCGCGCCTCCTCGTGCAGCAGCGGATAGACGACGTCCTCCTCCGCCATGGCATGGGCGGCCAGCCGGCGCTTCAGCCGCAGCAGCAGCTGGGTGCGGCGCGCCGGTGCGTCCATCGGGGTCTGCACCATTTCGACCAGCAAATCCTGGATGTGGCGGTGGTCGTCGATCAGCGCGTCGATGCCATCGCGCCCCGCGGCATGGCGGGCGGTTCCTGCCAGCTGGGCCACCACCGGCGGCAGCAGCCGGCTCGCCACCAGCGCCAGCGCCGCCCCGCCGGCCATCATCACCAGCCCGCGCGCCGACAGCCAGCCCGTGCCGTCTTCCTGCGAATAACCTGCTTGCGAGTAACGAGGCATGCCGGAACTCCTTCCTGCCGGTTGGGTCATCTGGCCCACCAACAGTCGCGCGAGCCCCGGCGTTCCGGCGGGTGGTCAGGACGGCCGGGCCGGCTTCGGTGTCTCGGCGGTCGTCACCAGCAGGTGGAGCAGCATCAGCGCGGTGAAGAACAGGTAGGATTGCAGGATGTTGAAGGAGGTGTCGGCAAGCTCGCTCAGGGGATGGAAGAAGTCGTTGCTCAGGATGGCGAAGCTGGCGCCCAGCAGCAGAAGCTTGCCCAGTCCCCGGTCCTTTCTCGTCCGGTCGATCAGCACGAACAGCAGATAGGCGCAGACCGGCAGCAGCACGCCGTAATGCGGCACCCAGGCGATCGGCGTGCCGATGGTGAAGCAGGTGCCCGCCACCAGGAAGGAGGCGATCGGCTGCCGCCCGCCATTCCGGATCCGCCACAGCAGGCCGAACAGGACGAACGCCACGCCGGAGACCAGCGTCGCCACATGGACCAGCGGATGGTAGGGGGCGAAGGCGCTGCCCCGCCATTCGGTGTCGCCGTTGCTGGTCGACATCAGGTTGGGACCGTTGTGCAGCAGCCGGTGCAGCAGCCCGTTGACGGTCTGGTTGGAGTAATAGCTCTCGCCATGCTGGCCCAGGAAGGACAGCACGTCGAGGTAATGCAGCGACGGGCCGAAGCCGTAAAGCAGGCAGGCGGCGGCGAAGCCGGGAACCACCACGGCGGCCCAGCCGATGGCGAAGCCCCATTCCCGGCGCAGCAGCGCCCAGATCAGGAACAGCGACATCTGCGGCTTGATCAGCGTCGAAGCACCCAGCAGGGCACCGGCGAGCGCCCGCTGGTTCCGCAGATAGAACAGGGTGGCGAAGACGAAGGCGGCATTCAGCCAGACCTGGATCTGGCCGACGGCGAAGGCCTTGACCACCGGATAGAAGCACAGTGCCGCCACAGCACCCAGGGCGGCCAGGGTCAACTGGCTGACCCCGCCGCGCACCGCCCGGTCGAAGCCCATCCGTTGCGCCAGGTCGCGCATCAGCAGCGCCATGCCGCCGATGGTTGCGACCACCATCAGCAGGTTGATCAGGGCATAGATGCGCAGATGCAGCAGGCCGACCGCCGACAGCGCCTCCATCACCAGCAGCGAGGTCAGAGGATACTGGAATTTCACATGCTGGGTGAAGAAGACGGCGTCATAGACATTTCCCCTCCCATGCTCGCGCAGCCAGGTGAAGGCCGTCATCATCGGTTCCCAGGAATCGAGCGGCAGCCGGTCCGGCGACCGGCCCAGCACCAGCAGCAGGACATCCCAAACCGTGGTGTCCCCGGTGCCGCCGTCCAGATAGGGCCGGAAGACGACGCCAAGCAATGTGTCGGCGCAGAGAACGAACAGAAACGCCGCCGTCAGCGTCCAGGCGGCGAAGCGGTCCGTCGCCAATGGATCGAGCGCTGCGGTCCTGTTTCCGCCCAGCGGCCCCTCCAGCGTTCCTTCCGCTACGCGCGAGAAGTCCTTCGATGTCATCGGCGCTCACTCCCCGGCATCACGTCCCGGCTTTCACCGCCGGCAAGTCCGCGAAACTATGCCAGAGCGGTGCGGTCGGGGAATGTGCCCCACCCGTGCCGGACCGGAGTAATGCCATTATGCGCCGGTCACCCGCGGCGGTAGCCCACTACCCCGCCGCGTCCGGTGCCGGCGCGTTCGGGCGGGGGAGCGGGCACTTGTCCGATGGGGAGGGGCAGGAACGGCCATCGGCAGCCGAGGTTTTCTGGTTGCGGTGCGCCTGGTGAACGCTGCGCCGCCGCAGATGAGGGAGGCACCATGACTGCCGAGCGTCCACCCACCTATCCGCCGCCCCAGAGCCCCGGCCTCAGCGCGGTGCTGGAGCGCAACATCCAGGCGCTCCAGGCCCGCCGCAAGCGGGAGGAGGTCGAGGCGACCTTGCAGGACCGCATTGCCGACGCGGTCACCCGCTTCACCGGCAGCATGCGCTTCGTCTATCTGCACCTGTTCCTGTTCGGCGGCTGGATCCTGATCAATCTGGGCTGGCTGCCCTTCGCCAAGCCGTGGGATCCGTCCTTCGTCGTGCTGGCGATGATCGCGTCGGTGGAGGCGATCTTCCTGTCCACCTTCGTCCTCATCAGCCAGAACCGCATGGCCGTGGTGTCGGACAAGCGTGCCGATCTCGACCTTCAGATCAGCCTGCTGGCCGAGCATGAGGTGACGAAGCTGGTGACCCTGGTGTCTTCCATCGCCGACCATCTCGGGGTGAGGACGGAGGTCGACAGCGAACTGGACATCATCCGGCAGGATGTCGCGCCGGAGGCGGTGCTGGACGAAATCGAAGCGACCCAGGCAAAGAACCGCAAGGAGTGAATCGCCGGCCTGCGACAGCCCGCCGACAACCCGTCGTTGCCGAATGCATGGAGGTTATGCGTTTACGGAATCCCTTGTTTCTACTTGGCTTATTGTTCTGGAGCCGGAGAGTATTCTAAGGTCAGGCTACCCCCATTCCGGGTCCGGCCAGACGCCGTCCCGACAGAGACCAGCTTCAGGCCCCCGGTGACCCGACGGTGATGGCGTCTTCTCACATAATCGTCGGTGGCGCCACCTGGTTCTACCTGTCGAGCCGGTATGGGATGACCTTCGACGCGGTCGCTTTCGGGGCGGCGATTCTGGGGGCGCTGGCGCCGGACATCGACCATCCGAAATCGACGCTCGGCCAACTGGTCAAGCCGCTGTGCACCGCGATCTCCGGCATCTTCGGCCATCGCGGCGTCACCCATTCGGCACTCGCCATTGCCGGCTGCCTGTGGGTCCTGCACGAACATGCCGCCTACCAGCATGTGCTGATCCCCTTCATCGTCGGCTATCTCACCCATCTGGCCGGCGACCTGTTGACCCCGGCCGGCCTGCCGCTGCTGTGGCCGGTCAAGCGGCGGCGCAATTTCGCCCTGCCGATTTTGAAGACCGGCGGCTTTTCCGAACAATTGGCGGTGACGCTGATGGCAGGCTGGATGATCTCCGGCCTGTTTGCCGGCGGCTGGCCGGAGTTTCCGCTGCAACGTCCCTGGCGTTCTGTCGTCGCCATGGCGCAGACCTATCTGGGCGAGGGCGGCATGGAGAAGGCGGCCCCTCCGCTCCCCATGCGCAAGCCGCCGGAAGCCAGCCGGACCAAGCCGCTGAAGGGCTGAGGTCCGGCCGTTCGGCCATTCCACCAGCCTCCCATCGAATCCGCGGAAGCAGCGCCGATCCCTTCTGGATCGTCGGTTCATGTGGGGCATCGCCGACTTTTATTCGGAAAAATCGATCCGAACGGAAATGCATTCCTGGAAACCGGTCGAATGTTCTGAAATTTTGGCAGGGTAATCGTTATTTGTTCGACTGATTCATAGAAAATCAGAATTTAAATTGGCAAAGCGGCATAAATACCAGTTGGAAAGGATCCCGGAAAATCGGTTAGCCTGACAGGCATCGGATCGGCCTCCGCAGCCCGCCGGATGGTGCCGTCCAGCCCCCCGACCAGAGCCAGCCACGCGATGAACCAGATGATCGACCCGAGCGTTGCCCCCGCCTCCGAGCCGTCCTTCTCCAGCGGCACCGGTCCCTTCGCCGCCTTCGCCCCCGTCGTTCGTCCGGCCAGTCCGCTGCGTCAGGCGATCACCGCCGCCTATCGCCGGCCGGAGGCGGATTGCGTGGCGTGGCTGGTCGATCAGGCGGCGCTGCCGGCGGAGGTGACCGATGCGGCGGCGCAGACCGCGCGCACGCTGATCTCGGCGCTGCGCGCCAAGCCGCAGGGCCGCGGGGTGGAGGGGCTGATCCACGAATACAGCCTGTCGAGCCAGGAGGGCGTGGCGTTGATGTGTCTGGCGGAGGCGCTGCTGCGCATTCCCGACCGCGCCACCCGCGACGCGCTGATCCGCGACAAGATCGCCGGCGGGGACTGGCGCGCCCATCTCGGCAACAGCCCGTCGCTGTTCGTCAATGCCGCGACCTGGGGGCTGCTGGTCACCGGCAAGGTGACGGGCGTGCTGGCCGACGGCTTCGGCGGCGAGCAGGCGCTGTCCTCCGCCCTGACCAGGCTGATCCTGCGCGGTGGCGAGCCGCTGATCCGCCGCGGCGTCGACATGGCCATGCGGATGATGGGCGAGCAGTTCGTCACCGGCCAGACCATCGACGAGGCGCTCTCCAACAGCCGCAAGATGGAGGCGGAAGGCTTCCGCTATTCCTACGACATGCTGGGCGAGGCGGCGACCACCGCCGCCGACGCCGACCGCTATTACGCCGACTATGAAAAGGCGATCCACGCCATCGGCAAGGCCTCGGCCGGGCGCGGCATCTATGACGGCCCCGGCATCTCGATCAAGCTGTCGGCCCTGCACCCGCGCTATTCGCGGGCTCAAGCACAGCGCGTCATGGCGGAGCTGCTGCCGCGCGTCACCGAGCTGGCCCGGCTCGCCCGCAGCTACGATATCGGCCTGAACATCGACGCCGAGGAGGCCGACCGGCTGGAGCTGTCGCTCGATCTGCTGGAATCGCTGTGCTTCGACCCGGACCTCAAGGGCTGGGACGGCATCGGCTTCGTCGTCCAGGCCTATGGCAAGCGCTGCCCCTATGTCATCGACTTCGTCGTCGATCTGGCCCGGCGCAGCGGCCACCGGCTGATGGTCCGTCTGGTGAAGGGCGCCTATTGGGACAGCGAGATCAAGCGCGCCCAGGTCGATGGCCTGGAGGATTTCCCGGTCTATACCCGCAAGCTGCACACCGACGTGTCCTATGTCGCCTGCGCCCGCCGGCTGCTGGGCGCCCCCGACGCGGTGTTCCCGCAATTCGCCACCCACAACGCCCAGACCCTGGCGACCATCTACCGGATGGCGGCGCATCTGAACGGCGCCTTCAAGGTCGGCCAGTACGAGTTCCAGTGCCTGCACGGCATGGGCGAGCCGCTCTACAAGGAGGTGGTCGGCCCGCTGAAGCGGCCCTGCCGCGTCTATGCCCCGGTCGGCACCCATGAGACGCTGCTGGCCTATCTGGTCCGCCGCCTGCTGGAGAACGGCGCCAACAGCTCCTTCGTCAACCGCATCGCCGACAAGAGCGTGTCGATCGACGATCTGGTCGCCGACCCGGTGGCGCTGGCCCGCGCAGCATTGCCGGTGGGTGCGAAGAACCCGCTGATCGCCCTGCCGGCGGATCTCTACGGCGCGGAGCGGGCGAACTCCGCCGGTCTCGACCTGTCGAACGAGACCGTCCTGGCCGACCTGTCCGCAGCATTGCGCGACAGCGCCACCGTCGCCTGGACCGCCGCCCCGCTGCTGGCGGACGGCGAGCGCCAGGGCAAGGCCCAGCCGGTGTTGAACCCGGCCGACCATCGCGACGTCGTCGGGCGTTGCGTCGAGGCCGGCCCGGCCGACATTGCCGACGCCTTCCTGTTCGCCGAGGCCGCCGCTCCGGTCTGGGCCTCCACCCCGCCGGCCGAGCGCGCCGCCTGCCTGTTCCGCGCCGCTGACGCGATGCAGGCGCGCCTGCCGACCCTGCTCGGCCTGATCATCCGCGAGGCCGGCAAATCCACAGCCAACGCCATCGCCGAGGTGCGCGAGGCCATCGACTTCCTGCGCTATTACGGCGCCCGGGTCCGTGATGGCTTCGCCAACGACACCCACCTGCCGCTGGGGCCGGTGGTCTGCATCAGCCCGTGGAACTTCCCGCTCGCCATCTTCTCCGGTCAGGTCGCCGCGGCGCTGGCAGCCGGCAACCCGGTGCTGGCCAAGCCGGCGGAGGAAACCCCGCTGGTCGCGGCGGAGGCCGTGCGCCTCCTCCACGCCGCCGGCGTTCCGGCCGGTGCGGTCCAGCTGTTGCCCGGCGCGGGGGAGGTGGGTGCGGCCCTGGTCGGTCATGCCGGCACCCGCGCGGTGATGTTCACCGGCTCGACCGAGGTGGCCCGCCTGATCCAGCGCCAGCTGGCCGAGCGCCTGTCGCCGGAAGGCGCGCCGATCCCGCTGATCGCCGAGACCGGCGGCCAGAACGCCATGATCGTCGACAGCTCCGCCCTGGCGGAGCAGGTGGTCGGCGACGTGATCGCCTCAGCCTTCGACAGCGCCGGCCAGCGCTGCTCGGCTCTGCGCATCCTCTGTTTGCAGGAGGATGTCGCCGACCGCACCCTGGCCATGCTGAAGGGCGCGATGCGCGAGCTGCGCGTCGGCAGTCCCGACCGTCTGGCCGTCGATGTCGGCCCGGTCATCACGGCGGAGGCGCGCGACGGCATCACCCGGCACATCGAGGCGATGCGGGCCAAGGGCTGCCGGGTCGAGTCGCTGCCGCTGCCGGCCGAGACCGCCGACGGCACCTTCGTCGCGCCGACCATCATCGAGATCGACGGCATCGCCGATCTCCAGCGCGAGGTGTTCGGGCCGGTCCTGCACGTCCTGCGCTTCCGCCGCGACGATCTGGACCGGCTGGTCGACGCCATCAACGGCACCGGCTATGGCCTGACCTTCGGCCTGCACACCCGCATCGACGCCACCATCGACCGGGTGACGAGCCGGATCGAGGCCGGCAACCTGTACGTCAACCGCAACACCATCGGCGCGGTGGTCGGCGTACAGCCCTTCGGCGGCCATGGCCTGTCCGGCACCGGCCCCAAGGCCGGCGGCCCGCTGTACCTGTCGCGCCTGCTGTCCGTACGTCCGGTGCTGGAGCTGGGTGTGCGTGGCGGTGACGCCGTACGTGCGCCGGCACAGCTCTTCGCCGACTGGCTGGCCGACCAGGGCAGGGCGGAACTCGCCACCGAGGTGCGCGCCCTGGCGAAGCAGTCCCCCGTCGGCGGCAGCATCGAGCTGGCCGGCCCGGTGGGGGAGCAGAACATCTACAGCCTGATCCCGCGCGGCCGCATCCTGCTGCTGCCGCAGACGGAAGACGGTCTCTACCGCCTGCTGGGGGCGGCGCTCGCCACCGGCAACGAGGTGGTGGTGGATGGCGACGCCACCGTCACCGCCGGCTTGAAGGCCCTGCCGCCGGAGCTTGCCGCCCGTGTGCGGGTGTCGGCGAACTGGCAGTCCTTCGGGGCGTTGGCCGGTGCGCTGGTGGAAGGCGACACTGCCCGCCTGCTGGCCGCCAGCCGCCGCATCGCCGAACTGCCCGGCCCCATCGTCCTGACCCAGGGCGTCCCGGCCGGCGGCATGGGGGTGGAGATCGCCTGGCTGATGAACGAGCGCTCCGTCAGCACCAACACCACCGCGGCCGGCGGCAACGCCAGTCTGGTGGCGATGAGCTGAGAGCGGGATAAGGATTCCCCCTCTTCCCCCGGGGAGAGGGTCGGGGTGAGGGGGATGCATAGCGTGGCTCTGGCAGGGAACCGAGAGCGGTCGGTCCTTGAAGATCCTCGCCGCGCACCCCCCTCACCCTAACCCTCTCCCCGGGGGGGAGAGGGGATTTCGGAAAGCATCCGACTCAACCGAGCCGCCGTTTCGGCATCGGCCGGAAAGAAGGCCTCGATCGCCAGTTCCGACAGGGTGACGTCGACCGCCGTCCCGAAGACGGTCGTCGTACTGAACAGGCTTAGCAGGCCGAACGACGTGTGCAGCCGCAACGGCACCACCACGTCCGGATGATGCCCCTCCGCGCCGCCATCATCCGCGGCGGCCGGCGGCGCCGGATAGCCCTGCAACTCGCTGCGCAGGGCCACCAGCACCGGATCGGCGCTCGCCTCGATCTGGCGGGTCAGGCGGGTCAGCACATGCTCCCGCCACTGTGCCCAGTTGCCGATGCGGCCGGCCAGCCCGTCGGGATGCAGGCTGAGGCGCAGCACGTTGACCGGCCCGGCCAGCAACGCCGCCGATACCCCCTCCAACAGCGGGGCCACCGCCCGGTTCGCCGCCAGCAGCTGCCAGTGCCGGTCCACCGCCAGCGCAGGAAACGGTTCGTGCCCGGTCAGCACCAGATCGACCGCCTTGCGCGCCGCCCGCATCTCCGGACTGTCCAGGTTGTGCTCGCTGTAGACCGGGGCGAAACCGGCGGCGACCAGCAGGGCGTTGCGGTCGCGCAAGGGCACGTCCAGCCGTTCCGCCAGATGGATCAGCATGCCGCGGCTGGGCTGCGACCGCCCGGTCTCCAGGAAGCTGACATGCCGGGTCGAGATGTCGGCCTCGCAGGCGAGGTCGAGCTGGCTCAGGCCCCGGCGCTGCCGCCAGGAGCGCAGCAGGGCGCCGACCGGAGGCGGGGCCGGAGCCCGGCCGTTGCGGCTGGTGGTCTGCGGGGTGCCGTGGGGCATGGGGCTTGGCTCCGTACCGGTATTGCCGCCTATGGTTGCCGTCATCCGCGGGCGAAGGCCAGCAGTTCCGCGTTGAAGCGGTCGCGATGGGTGATGAACAGGCCGTGCGGCGCCCCCTCGTAGAAAGAGAGGGTGGCGTTCGGCATCAGCGCCACCGTGCGTTCGGCGAGCGACAGCGGCGTGGTCACGTCGCGGTCGCCATGGACGACCAGCGTCGGCACCGTGATGGCCGGCAGTTCCGCCCGGAAATCGGCCGAGGTGATGGCGCGGTTGCACTCCAGCAGGGCCAGCAGCGAGGATTGCAGGGCCATTCCGGTGATCCAGCCCTTCATCTCCGCCGAGGTTTCCGCGTTGACGAAGGGGTCGATGTTGTCGCCGAGCCATTTCGGGAAATCGCGCAGCAGCTGCTCCGTGCGGAAGGCCTCGAACAGCGCCGGATCGACACCCTCGGGGTTGTCGTCGGTCCGCGCCATCAGCGGCGTGATCGTCCCGACCATCACCACCCCGGCGACCCGTCCGCAGCCATGCCGGGTCAGGTAGCGCACGATCTCCCCCGTCGCCATCGAATGGCCGACCAGGGTCACGTCGCGCAAATCCAGCCCGTCGATCAGCGTGGCGATGTCGTCCGCCAGCCGGTCGAAGCCGTAGCCGGACGGCGATTCGTCGGACTTGCCATGGCCGCGGCGGTCGAAGGCGATGCAGCGGCATCCCTGCTCGGACAGCGGCGCCATCTGATAGGCCCAGGCGTCGGAGGTCAGCGACCAGCTCGACACGAACAGGATCGGGCGCGCGCCGTCTTGATTGCCCCAATCGCGATAGAACAGGCGCACGCCGTCGTCGGTGTGGATGAAGCCCATGACTTTCCTCCCTTTCCTGGACGCCGGATTGTCCCGGCGAACCCAGGATCGCCCGGCGGAGGGAGCCGAATCGATTACGTGGCAGGTAATGCCGTGCACGAATGATCCTGCGGGAAGCGCATGCCTGCCATCACCGCCGCACTGCGGTACGGGACTGCGCGATGCGGTTAAGGTCCACAACCATCACCTTCGCCGTCACCGTTGCCGTCCGGATCCTTCATGCGCCTGATTTTCCTGCTCGGCCTCGCCGGCTTCGCCAGCGCCTTTTCCCTGCGCACCACCGATCCGATGCTGACGCTGATCGCCGACGACCTCGGCGTCACGGTCCGGCAGGCCGCGCTGCTCGCCTCGGCCTACACGCTGCCCTACGCGCTGATGCAGATCGTGCTGGGGCCGGTGGGTGACGCGATCGGCAAGTCGCGGCTGGTCCGGCTGGCGCTGACGGTGCTGACGGTCGGTCTGGCGCTGTCCACCATCGCGCCCAGCTACGGCACGGTGATGGCCGGGCGCATCCTGGCCGGCGCCTTTGCCGGTGGCATCATCCCGGCCTCCATGGCGCTGATCGGCGACCGCGTGCCCTATGAGGAGCGGCAGATCGCCATCAGCCGCTTCCTGCTGGCGGTGATCCTCGGGCAGATGTCGGGTTCGGCGGTGTCGGGGGCGCTGGCGGAGGCCTTCGGCTGGCGCGCCGTGTTCGGCCTGTCCACCGGGCTGACCGCGCTGATTTGTGCGGCATCCCTGATCGGGCTGGCGCGGGAGGTGGAAACCCGTTCGCCCTTGTCGGTTGCGGAGGCGCAGCGGCGCTATGCCACCGTGCTGACCAACCCGGCCTCGCTGTTCGTCTTCGCCACGGTGGCGGCGGAAGGGCTGCTGATCTTCGGCGTCTTCCCCTTCGTGGCGCCGGTGCTGATCGAACATGGCGCGGCCGGCGCCTTCCAGGCCGGGCTGACCATCGCCGCCTTCGCCATCGGCGGCGTCGTCTACAGCGCGGTGGTGCGGCGGCTGATCGCCTCGCTCGGCCAATGGGGCATGATGAAGGCCGGCGGGCTGGCGGCCGGGCTGGCCTATCTGGTCATCGCCTTCCCGGTGCCCTGGCCGGTGGTCAGCCTCGCCTTCCTGGTCGCCGGCTTCGGCTTCTACATGCTGCACAACACCATGCAGACCCAGGCGACGGAGCTTGCGCCCACCGCCCGCGGCTCGGCGCTGGCCCTGTTCGCGTCGAGCTTCTTCATCGGCCAGGGGATCGGGCCGGTTCTGTACGGCTATGTCTCGACCCACACCGGCTTCGCCCCCCTGTTCCTCGGCGTCGGCGCGCTGACCGCCGGGCTGGGCTTCGCCTCGACCCGGCTGATCCGGCGCCGGTAGGGTGGGCTAAATGCAGGCCCGGATGTAGGGCCGGTTCGCCTCCCACAGCTCGTCCAGGATGGCGGCCGCCGCCGTGCTGGAATTGATGACCGGGTCGATCAGCAGCGCCTGCAAGGCCAGCTCCTTCGACCCGTGCAGCGCCGCCTCCACCGACAACTGCTGCACGTTGGCCTGGACCGACAGCAGCTTGACGATGCCGTCGGGCAGACGGCCGAGCGACAGCGGATGGACGCCGGCGGCATCGGCGACCAGCGGCACCTCGACCGCCAGTTCGTCGGGCAGGCCGGGGATGACGCCGCGGTTGATGACGATGCCGCTTTCGATGAAGCGCTTCTGGTTGTGCAGGATGCCGGCGATCACCGCCACCGCCCGCTCGCCCCAGGATGGCCTGGTCCAGTCATCGGGGATCGGTTTGCTGCCATCGATGACGCCGTCCATCAGGTCGCGCAGGATGACGCGGCCCTCCTCGTCATGCTTGAAGTCGAAGCCGTGCTCCCCGGCTTCCCAGCCATAGGGCAGGAATTCGCCGGTGTGGTCGTCGCTGGGGGTGACCCACAGGCCGAAGGCGTGGAACAGACGGCGTGCCAGCGGGGTGAAGAACGGGTCGTGCGTCGCCTCCCGTTCGCGCAGCAGGGGGTAGAGGTCGCGCCCCGTCGCCTTTTCGCGGATGGCGGTCAGCCATTGGAAGTGGTTCAGCCCGGCGCCCCAGACATCGACCTCCTTTTCCGCGATGCCCAGGATCTGGCAGATGAACCAGCGCGCCAGGAAGATGCCGTGGCAGAGCCCCAGCGTCCGCACCCCGGTGCAGCGCGACAGCCCCAGGACGATGCGGCTTTCCGGGTTCGACAGGTTGATGAACAGCGCGTCCGGGCAGATCGCCTCGACGTCGCGGGCGATGTCGACGATCAGCGGCAGGGTGCGGAGCGTGAAGAACAGCCCGCCGGGGCCGCCATTCTCACCCAGCGTGTGGCGGATGCCATGTTTCTTCGGCACCTCGAAATCCAGCTTCCACAGCCGGTTGCGGTCGATGGCGATGGCGCACAGCACGAAGCCGGCGCCCTGGAGGGCGGCCTTGCGGTCGGTGGTCTTCTCGATGGTGAGGCCGGCTTCCCCGCGCCGGTTCAGCACGTCGGCCAGCGCCGCCATGCGGTCGAGAGCCTCCACATTGGTGTCGACCAGCGTCAGGGTGCTGCCGGTCAACTCGCGGGTGGAGAACAGGTCCTGGAACAGGCTGAGCCCGAAGGCGGCGCTGCCGGCGCCGATGAAGACGATCTTTGTCGTGTTGGGCTTGGTGGTGTTGGGCATGGTTGGTTTCCTCCGCAAACGGAGCGGCTGGCCGCCGTCTTTGGGAACAAGGCTACGCCGTTCGGATGGGTCTGCAAGTCCCTCCGCGGGCAACCACCCCCGGCTGCGCCACCGCGTCGCGTCTTCTTCATTCGTATGCTTGTCCCATGGCGAAGCGGGCCCGGCTGGGGCATGCTGGGGAAAACGAAACATCCCCGTGGGAGGAAAAGAATGGACAGCTTCAGCCAGCCCGTTTCCCAGGCCGCCGATGCCAAGCCGCTGAGTTTCCCACCGGATTTCCGCTGGGGCGCCTCCACCGCCTCCTACCAGATCGAAGGGGCGCTGGACGCCGACGGTCGCGGGCCCTGCGTGTGGGATACCTTCACCGCCCAGGGCCGCATCATGGACGGCAGCAGTGCCGCGGTGACCTGCGACCACTATCACCGTTACTCCGAGGACATCGCGCTGATGAAGGCGGCCGGCTTCGACAGCTACCGCTTCTCCATCGCCTGGCCGCGCATCCTGCCGACGGGAGCCGGGGCGGTGGAGACGCGCGGCCTCGATTTCTACGACCGGCTGGTCGATGGCCTGCTGGAGGCGGGGATCACGCCGATGGCCTGCCTCTACCACTGGGACCTGCCGCAACCGCTGGAGGATGCCGGCGGCTGGCAGGGGCGGGAGATCATCGGCCCCTTCGCCGAGTATGCCCGCATCGTCACCGCCCGCTTGGCCGACCGGGTCAAGACCTGGATGATGCTGAACGAGCCGAACGTCGTCGCCATCTTCGGCTATGGCGTCGGCGAGCATGCCCCCGGCCACCGGCTGGGCGAGCAGGGGATCCTGCGCGCCCTGCACCACCAGAATCTGGCGCAGGGGGCGGCCTTGCGCGCCATCGCGGCGGAGCGGTCCGGCCTGACGCTGGGCACCGTCCTGAACCTGCAACCCACGGTCCCCGACAGCGACCGGCCGGAGGATGTCGCCGCCGCCGCCCGCTGGGACGCGGTGTGGAACCGGGTGACGCTGGACGGGCTGATGCGCGGAGAAATCCCGGCGCTGCTCGCCGACAGGATGGCCGGCTTCGTGCTGCCCGGCGACGAGGAGGCGATCCGCCATCCCATCGACCTGCTGGGCATCAACTACTATTCCCGCATGACGATGAAGCATGAGGAGGGGCGGCCCTTCGACGTCGGCTGGGGCGAGGCGCGGTGCCGGCGCTGGACCGGCATGGCCTGGCCGGTGCAGCCGGAGGGGCTGTACGACCTGCTGAGCGAACTCCGCACCGATTACGGCAACCCGGCCGTCTACATCGCCGAGAATGGCTGCGCCTATGACGACGTGGTGACGCCGGACGGCCAGATCCATGATGCCGAACGGGTGCTGTTCTACCGCGAGCATCTGGAATCGGTGGCGCAGGCGCTGGCCGACGGCTGCAACGTCAAGGGCTATCTGTGCTGGAGCCTGCTGGACAATTTCGAATGGGCCTTCGGCCTGTCGAAACGCTTCGGCATCGTGCGGGTCGATTACGACACGCTGGAACGCACGCCCAAGGACAGCTACCGCTTCCTGGCCGAGGTCGTGAGAACCGGCAGGCTTTAACCCTTCTTTCGCCCCTGCCCCTGTACTTTCGGCCTGTCGCGTCCTATTCGTTGGTTATACGGACGTTGAAGGAATGAGGGCGGAGGCCCGGAATGGGCGGGATGACCGACGATAGAGGCAGCGGCAAGGGCAGCAGCAAGGACGACGGCAAGGACGGGGGCAAAACCGGCGGCGACACCTCCGGCTTCGCCCGCCGCTTTCTGAAGCTGGCCGGCGGCTATTGGCACGGGCGGTCACGGGTGACCGTCTGGGCGCTGACCGTGGCGCTGGTGGTGCTGACGGTGGGGCAGGTCTCGGTCCCCGTCCTGATCAATCTGTGGAGCGAGCGGCTGTTCGACGCGCTCGAACAGCGCTCCATGGACCGCTTCCTGACCATGATCGGTCTGGTCGGGCTGATCATCCTCTACAACATCGTCATCGTCGTCCTGCACCTGCGGGTGAAGCGCCGGCTTCAGATGGGCTGGCGCGACTGGCTGACGCGCAAGCTGCTGGAGGACTGGCTTCGCCGCGGCCGCCACCACCAGATCGCCTATATGCCGGGCGAGCACGACAATCCCGACGGCCGCATCGCCGAGGACATCCGCATCACCGCCGAGATGGCGATCGACCTCGGCCATTCGCTGACCTACTGCGCGCTGCTGCTGATCAGCTTCACCAACATCCTGTGGATGCTGTCCGGCACCCTGTCGGTCACGCTGTTCGGCACCGAGCTGGCGGTGCCGGGCCATCTGCTGTTCGTGGCGCTTCTCTATGCCGCGGTCGGCACCACCATCGCCATGCTGATCGGCCAGCCGCTGGTCAACGCGGTCAACCGGCGCCAGGGCTACGAGGCCGATTTCCGCTTCGCGCTGGCCCGCATCCGCGAGAACGGCCAGACCATCGCCCTGCTGCACGGGGAATCGGCGGAGCGCGGCCATCTCGCCGGCCTGTTCGGCGGGGTGGTGCGGGGCTGGACCGGCCAGACCCGGGCGCTCAGCCACATGATGGTCTTCAGCGCCAGCTATTCCGTGCTGTCCGCCGCCTTCCCGATCCTGGTCGCCGCCCCGCGCTACATCGCCGGCACCATCACGCTGGGCGTGCTGATGCAGACGGCGCAGGCCTTCCAGCAGACGGTCGGCGCCCTGTCCTGGCCGATCGACAACCTGCCGCGCGTCGCCGAATGGCGGGCGTCGGTGGAGCGCGTGCTGAACCTGCACGACGCCCTGGTGCGGCTGGACCGCGACGTCTGCGACGTGCCGGACGGCCACATCCAGCTGGTGCGCGCGGACGAGCACAGCACCCTGACCTTCCGCGGCGTCGCCATCGACGAGCCGAACGGCACCCCGGTGGTGCATCCCTTCGATCTTCAGGTGCGGCCGGGCGACCGCGTGCTGATCGGCGGCGACGCCTCGGCGACCATCCGCCTGTTCCGGGCGGTGGCCGGCGTCTGGCCCTGGGGCCGCGGCCTGATCACCCTGCCGGCCCACACCCGCGTCTTCTTCATGCCCGAACGCCCCTATCTGCCCCATGCCAGCCTGCGGGCGGTGCTGGCCTATCCCGGTGCCGCCTCGTCGGTCGGCGACGACCAGGCGGCGCAAGCCCTGGTCAGCGTCGGGCTGCCCGAACTGGTCGAGCGGCTGGACAGCGTCGATCATTGGGACGAGGCCCTGTCGGTGCCCGAGCGCCAGCGCCTGGGCTTCGCCCGGCTGCTGATCCGCCGTCCCGACTGGATCTTCCTGGAGGACGCCACCGACAGCCTCGATCCCCCGGCGGAGGAGGAACTGCTGACCCTGATGGAGCGGGAGCTGCCGCACGCCACCCTGCTGACCATCGGCCATCACGCCGGGCTGGACGCCCACCACAGCCGCAAGCTGGTGCTGGAGCGCACCAACGGCGCCGTCACCCTGCGCGAGGAGATGAGGGAAGTCCCGCCCGTGGCCGAAAGCGCGGCGTAGAGGTTCCCCGGAACCTTGGAACCCATCCGAAAAGCTGCCACACTGCGGGCCGGACACCGTTCGTACCCACAGCATCGCCGCCCCGCACCATCATGGACATGAGCGTGAAGAAGACCAGCATCAACGCGGCGTGGCGGGGGCTGGCGAATTGCCGGGGGTGCGGAATCCGGGACTCGGCGCTGTTCGCCGACCTGACGGAACCCGATTTCAACCTGATCCATCTGCCGATCGACGAGATGACGGTGGCGCCGGGGGCCGCACTCTACCATGTCGGCGACGAGCCGGCGGCGCTCTACACCGTGCGCGGCGGGCTGGTGAAGCTGGTGCAGTATCTGCCCAACGGCGGCCAGCGCATCGTCCGGCTCCTGCGCACCGGCGACACCGCCGGGCTTGAGGCGGCGCTGGGCGAGCCCTATCGCCACACCGCCATCGCCATCCATCCCGTCCTGACCTGCCGCATCCCGCGCGCGGTGATCCAGCGCCTGTCGGAGGAGACGCAGCACCTGCATCAGCAGCTGATGCGGCGCTGGCATCAGGCGGTGGAGCGGGCCGATGCCTTCCTGGTCGAACTCGGCACCGGCAGCGCCCGCGCGCGGGTGGCCCGGCTGTTCCTGACCCTGGTGGACGACCAGGGCGAATGCGACTTCTTCGGGCGGGAGGATGTCGGCGCCGTGCTGGGCATCACCACCGAGACCGCCAGCCGCGTGGTGGCGGAACTGAAGCGGCAGGGCCTGCTGGACGAGCTGCGGCCCAACCGCTTCCGCTGCGATACCGACGCCCTGCGCGAGCTGGCGGACGGGCCTTAAGCAGCCCGCATCTCTCCCACCAGCCCGTCGACCTGACCGGCCAGCGTCCGCAGCTGGTCCTGCACGGTGGAGGAGGCCGACAGGACGCGGTTGGCCGACTCCCCCGACTCCCGCGCCGCCTCGGCGACGCTGTCGATGTTGCCGCGCACATGCTGGGTGCTGTCCGCCGCCTCGCCGACATTGCGGGCGATCTCGCGGGTGGCCGCACTCTGCTGCTCGACCGCGGCGGCGATGGTGGCGGCGATCTCGTTCACCTCCCGGATGGTGCCGGCGATGGAGCGGATGGCGTCCACCGCCTCCTGCGTCACCGACTGCATGGCGGCGATCTGGGCGGAGATGTCCTCCGTCGCCTTCGCCGTCTGGGTGGCGAGCCCCTTCACTTCGGATGCCACGACCGCGAAGCCCTTGCCGGCCTCCCCGGCGCGGGCCGCCTCGATGGTGGCGTTCAGCGCCAGCAGGTTGGTCTGGCCGGCGATCGACTGGATCAGCCCGACGACCTCGCCGATGCGGCCGGCGGTCTGGGCCAGCCCCTCCACCGTGCGGTCGGTGCGTTCCGCCTCGTCGGCCGCCTTGCGGGCGATCTGGCTGGAGGCGTGGACCTGGGTGCCGATCTCCTGGATCGAGGCCGACAGCTCCTCCGTCGCGGCGGCGACCGCCTTGACGTTGCCTTCGGCCTGCTGCGAGCTGCCGGCGGCGGTCGTCGCCTCCCCGGCGGTCAGGTCGGCGCTGCGGGTCATGCGTTCGGCCATGTCCTGCATCTCGCCGGCCGCCTGGGCGACGCGGTCGAGCACGCCGCGCACGCTGCTCTCGAAATTCTCCGCCATCTCGACCATGGCGCGGCGGCGTTCGCCGGCGGCACGGCCGCGCTCGGCCTCGGCCCGCGCGTTGGCGGCCTTCGCCTCGTTGGCGGTGTCGCGGAAGACCATCAGGGCGCGGGTCATGTCGCCGATCTCGTCCGCACCGGCGGCGGGGATCGGCGCGTCCAGCCGGCCGTCGGCGATCGCCCGCATGGCATCGGACAACGCGCTCAGCCGGGCGACGATGTGGCGGCCGACCACCAGCCAGGCCAGCGCGGCGGCGCCGATCAGACTGCCGACCGCGAACAGGATCAGCATGTGGCGGCCGGCGGCGATGGTGCCGTCGGTGCCGGCGACCGCGGCCTTGGCCTCTTCGCGCATGGCGGCGATCTTGCGGTCGACGGTGGCGGCGAAGCGCTGGGCCAGCTGCCGGTTCTCGGCGAGCATCCGCTCGGTGTCCGCCATCGCCGCCAGCTCGCCGCGGCGGAGCGCGATCACCCCCTCCTCGCCGCGGCCGAAGCCGATCAACGCCTTCACCAGGGCGGCCAGCACCTCGGTGCCGGCGGCGTTGTCGCCCGCCTGGGCGCGCAGCGTGCCGATCCGCTCATAGAGCGACGAGGAGGCGGCGGTGAAGCGCTTTTCCAGCAGGTCGAGCCGGGCGGCATCGGGGGCCTGCGCCGCCTCGTTCAGGGCGCCGGTCAGGGCGGTGCCGTAGGTCGACAGCTCCAGGTTCGTGCGGAACTGCTCCAGCCCGCGGCCCAGCAGATCCTGCACCGCCTCCTGCACCTGGGACCGGATGTCGAAGTTGGCGCGCTTGATGTCGCTCTGCACCTTGCGCAGCGGCGCCTTCAGCCCGTCGAGCAGCTGGGTGGCCTGGGTCCGGGCGGCGGCCAGCCGATCGGCCAGCCGCCGGTCGGCCAGGCCGGCGCTGTTCTCGGTGCCGTCCAGTGCTGCGCGGCGCAGGTCGAACACATTGTCCTTGCCGTAGCCGAACAGGAACAGCGCGTCGATCCTGCCGGCGGTGTCGGCCGGCAGGCGGTCGCCCAGCGTGCCGAGCGTGCCCGTCACCTGGGACGACGATTCCAGATAGGCCTGCTGCAGCTCGCCGATGGTCTTGGTGTCCTGCGCCGTGCCCGACCGGTTCATGGCGTCGAGCGCGCCGGCGATCCCGCCGCGCAGGTCGTAGAGCGCGATCATCGACCGCACCGCGTCCGACAGCGTCGCCATGTCGCGGTCGGTGCCGCCGTCGAGCGCCATGCCCTTTTCCTGCAAGGCCTGACCGGCGCCATCCACCAGCGGCGCCAGGGTCTTGAGGAAGCCGTCATAGGTCTGGGCCAGCCGGGTGGAGGCCGCCTCGCGCCGGTCGTGCAGGGACAGGCGCCGCGCCACGCCATCATTGATGCGGTCCAGCGTGGCGATCAGCGCGTTGCCGGTCTCGCGCACCTCCGACAGCAGCGGGTCCTGCGGCCGGCGGCCGGCCAGCCCGTCCACCAGCGACAGGAAATTGCGGGCGCGCGCCTGCGCGTCCGCCAGCAGGCTTTCCCGCTCCTCCTGGCTGCCGGCCCCGTCCAGCATGGGAGCGGCCGAGGCGATGGCGCCGCTCTCGCCGGCGAGCCGGGTCGCCAGCTCCATCTCCGGCAGGCTGGTGTCGGCGATCTGCGCCATCGGTTGTTCGACCGCGGAGAAGGACATCAGGCCGACCGCGCTGGCCGCCACCGTCATCGCCGCCATGCCGGCGAAGGCCAGCATCAGCTTCGCCCGCACACCCATCCGCAGGCCCGCCTTGGCGTCCGGGCGACGCCCGGCACCCCTGCCGGAGAAGTCAGCGGAGGAGGTGGACCCCAGCTGCGGGGCGGCGGGTGCGGCGGTGGTCATGGCGTCGGTTCCCCTGAAAGGCGGGTTGGTCGCTGGTCGATCTGCACGAAAAAGAAGCCGGCACGAACCCTGGCCCAAACGAACTCTGGCCGGGCGTCGGCGGCCTCCGTGAGGCTGCAAGTCCGCATTGTGCGCAATCATGGCAATGCAAGCGCCAAGGGGTGCTTGCGACCATCGGCCACACCGGTCATTGCATGCTTTTCGACAGGGGGATTGCCCGTCAACCTCTTTTCCGCTGACAAGAAAAGATAGTCGTCATTCTTCCGACATACGGAAGA